>JBAIYN010000490.1:0-8066 GCA_037915775.1 Burkholderiales bacterium
TAGGCAAGATCGCGGTCGTGCGGAAACAGCAGCCGCAGCGACTTGTGAATGCCGAGCAGGTGGCCGGCGCGGTCGAGCAGGTCGCGGCTGTCGGCGAGTGGCTCACCGCCGCGGTAGCGGGCCAGCGTGCTGCGGCTGCCTGGGGACAGGCCAAGCAGTTCCGCCTGCTCGGCCGCCGACAGGTGCCAGTGATCGAGCAACCGGGTCACCATGGCGGCCAGCCGCGCACGCGCCGCGCGGGTGCTGGTATCGACGGCGGCGTGCTTCTCCGCGACTGCGGGCATCGTGCCCTCCGTAGTCAGACCGAGTTCGCCTTCATTGGTACGAATCCTGTACCAATTAGATCACCGAGTCAAGCAATGTCCGAGCCCCGCAGGCCGTCCGCCCTCGGCCCGGCGTGCCGGCGCCGGCCGCTCAGTGCGACAGCACGCGCCCGAGAAAAGCCTGCAGCCGCGGGCTTTGCGGCTTCCCGAAGAACTCATCGGGGGGCGCGGTCTCGATGATCTGGCCCTGGTCCATGAAGATGACGCGGTCCGCCACCCGCCGCGCGAATCCCATTTCGTGCGTCACGATCATCATCGTCATGCCCTCCGTCGCGAGGCTCTCCATGGTCTGCAGCACTTCGCTGACCATCTCCGGATCAAGCGAGGCGGTGGGCTCGTCGAACAGCACCAGCTGCGGGCGTGTGCACAACGTGCGCGCGATCGCCACGCGCTGCTGCTGGCCGCCGGAAAGCTGCGCCGGGTGTTTGTGCGCCTGGTCCGTCAGCCCGACACGCGCCAGGTAATGCATGGCACGCTCGTGGGCCTCGCGCCGGCTCACGCCGATGCCCCAGACGGGGCCGACGGTCAGGTTCTGCAGCACGGTCAGATGGGGAAACAGGTTGAACTGCTGAAACACCATGCCGACGCGGCGGTTCACCGCCATCCGCGCGGCGCGCGTGATCTCATCCGCGCCGACCTCGACGCCGCAGACGCGCAGCCGACCCTGCTGGAAAGGTTCGAGCAGGTTCACGACGCGCACGAGCGTGGACTTTCCCGACCCCGACGGCCCGCAGATCACGATGCGCTCTCCCGGCATCACCTGCAGATCCATGTCGCGCAGCACATGGAAGTGGCCGTACCACTTGTTGATCTCCTGCATCTGCACCAAGGTCGCACTCGAGTCAGAAGGCACGGGGGAACTGTCGTTCATGACCGGATCGGACGGAGTTTCAGCGCGCGGCTTCCAGCCGCCGGCTGTAACGGGAAAGCCCGTCGCAGACCACCAGATACGCGAACGCCAGGAACACCTGGCCCGAGGTCAGGATGTTGGGCTCGCCCAGCCAGTCGGGCGACTTGGCGCCATTTTCGATCGCGCCCAGAAGGTCGTTGACTCCGATCACGGACAGCAGCGTGGTCTCCTTGATCACCGCAATCATGATGTTGACGAGCGCCGGCACCACGGCCTTGACGGCCTGCGGCAGCACGATCAGGCGCAGCGCCGCGAAGTCGCTCAGGCCGACCGTGGTGGCAGCTTCGTACTGACCGCGCCCCACCGATTGCAGGCCGCCGCGAAAGACCTCCGCGGCCATCGCCGCATTGAACAGCGCGAACGCCAGAACCGCGCGCATGAAGAGGTCCACGTTCCAGCCGGCGGGCAGGAACATCGGCAACAGCGTGGCCGCGATGAAGAGCACGGCCAGCAGCGGCACCGCGCGCATCCCCTCGACGAATGCGGCGCAAAGCCAGCGCACCACCGGCAGTCGCGAACGGCGCCCGAGGGCGAGACCCAGCCCGATCGGCAACGCGGTGGCAAAGGTCGCGAGCGAGATCACCATCGTGAGCAGCAGTCCGCCCCAGCGCGTGGGTGCGACAAGGGGCAGCGGCCCCAAGCCGCCGAGCAGCAGCAGCGACATTGCTGCAGGCAGAACGAGAAAACCGAGCAGCACGCGTTGCATGCTCGCCGCGTGGGAACGACGCACCACCCAGGTCCAAAAGAGCGCGAACGCAGCGAAGCAACTCCACGCCCGCCAGAGCTGGTCGGATGGATAGTCGCCCACCAGCCACGGTTTCCATCGAGCGACGACGAACGCCCAGCATGCGCCGTCCCGGCCTGGACAGGAATCGCTGTTGCCGCCGGTGAAATGCGCATTCACGATCGCCCACTCGGTGAAGCGCCATGCGACCAGGCCGAACGCGGCCAGCAGCAGAAGGGACAGCAGGCCCATCGCCGGCGTCGGGAACCAATCGTGGCGCAAGCGAACCGGCGCCGGAACCGAATCCACGGGCAAGGCGCGCGGCTCGATCAAGACCTGGCGCACGAAGCGCGTCATGTCACCGGCCCTCTCGCTTGAGCAGGCGGCGGTTCGCGACGTTGAATGCGAACGCGATGGCCAGATTGATGGCGGCGTACATCAGCACGACGAGGATCATCGCCTCCAGCGCCTGGCTCGTCTGCGACAGCACCGTGCCGCCCACGATCTGCATGATGTCCGGATAGCCGATCGCGGCGGCCAGCGAAGATGCCTTGGCGAGCGTCTGATACTGCCCGGCAGCCGGGGGCAACGCCACGCGCAGCGCCTGCGGCAGGGTGATCAGGACCGCCGCGCGCACGCCGCTCAGGCCGACCGTGGCGGCTGCCTCCGATTGTCCGCGCGGTACCGACAGGATGCCGGCGCGGAAGATCTCGGCGAGAAAGGTGCTGTTGTAGATCGACAGGCCGAGAGTCAGCGCGATCAATTCGGGCAGGAGCGCGAAGCCGCCGGCCACGTTGAAGCCCTCCACCCGCGGAACATCCAGCCTGAACTGCCCGGCCATCAGCACCAGCGGCGCCGCGCACAGGGCGATCAGCACGATCGCCGCAGCGACCGAAGCGCCGGTGCCCGCGTTTGCCCTCGATTCGAGCGCACGCCTGACCAGCACGTAGAGAACGATGAACGCCGCGCAGGTGCCGGCGAGCGCCCAGGCGCCGGCGGCCGTCATCTGCACGCGGGGCAGGAACAGACCGCGGTTGTTCAGCAGCACGGTGCCCAATCGCAGACTGTCTCCCACGCCGGGCAGCAGCGCCATCGCGGAGAAGTACCAGAAGAAGATCTGCAGCAGCAGCGGGATGTTGCGGAACACCGCCACATACGCGGAGGCGACGCCGCGAACCATGGGATGGCGCGCGAGGCGGCCGAATGCAATGCAGAGCGCGATCGCGGTGCTGAGCAGACCGGCCAGCGCGATCACCAGCAATGTGTTGAGCAGCGCGACCGCCACCGCGTCCAGGTAAGACGACCCCGGACCGAACGCGATCAGCGTCTGCGCAATCTCGAAACCCGCTTCGGCGTGCAGAAACCCGTAGCCGATCGACAGGCCGCGCCCACGGACATTGACGAGGAAATTCGAGACGCCACCCCAGGCGAGCCAGGCCACAACGGCCAACAGCAGGAATTGGCCGACGTACCCCGGCAGCCGCTCCAGCAGGACGGCGCGGGAAATCTTCGGACGGAGCAGCGCCATCATGTAGAAACGCAGGCGCCCACCCGTCCGCGGCCGGACGCCGCGGCTGCGATCAACGGACGGGAATCGACATCATCAGGCCGCCGTTGGCCACCAGCGCATTGCGTCCGCGCTCCAGATGCAACGGCGTCTTCGGCCCGAGGTTGCGCTCCCAGATGTCGCCATAGTTGCCCACGGCCTTGATCGCCTTGTAGGCCCAGTCGCTGCTCAAGCCGAGCTTGACGCCGAGGTCGCCGGTGACGCCGAGCAGGCGCTGCACGTCCGGGTTCTGCGACTGGCGCTGCTCGTCGACGTTGGCCTGTGTCACGCCCAGTTCCTCGGCTGCGATCAACGCGTTCAGCGTGAAGCGCACCACGTCTTCCCAGCGGGGCTGGCCCTGCGCCACGATCGGGCCGATGGGTTCGTTCGATACCGTTTCGGCCAGCACCTTGAAGTCATCCCGGTTCGGCAGCTTGGACAGCCGCGCGGCGAGCCCCGATCGATCGTTGATCGCGGCGTCGCAACGCTTGCCGACGAACGCATCCCACGCCAGTTCCTGCGACGAGAAGGTGACGATCTTGTACTTGAGCTTGTGCGCGCGGAAGTAGTCGGCCACGATCAATTCGGACGTAGCCCCCTGGGCCGTGCAGATCGTGGCGTTGTTCAGATCGGAGATCTTGTTGGCGCGCGATTTCTTCGTCACCGCGAAGCCCTGACCGTCGTAGAACATGATGCGGGCGAATTTCAGGCCGCCCACGTCGCGGCTCTGGGTCCAGGTGAAGCGATGCGTGAGCACATCGACGGCGCCAGCCGGCAGGCCTGCGAACGCGGTTTTCAGGTCCATCGGAACCAACTGGATCTTCGTCGCGTCACCGAGGGTCGCCGCGGCGATCGCCTTGCACATGTCGACGTCGAAGCCATTACGCTTGCCCTCGTTGTCCTCGGCCGAGAAGCCGGGCGCCGCCAGCGTCACTCCGCACTTGACGACGCCATTGGCCTTGACCTCATCGAGAACGTCGGCTCGAGCCGCGCCGGCGAGCAGGGCAAACAGCGCCAGACCGAGAAAAGCCTGAATTGCATCAGAACGCGTGCATCGGATGCGCATGGTGGTATCCGTTGGTTCGGGTGGAGTGAACTGCCGTCGAGCAGTCATGAGTATCAGCATCTGGCGGCCACGTAGCAGACACGCCGACTGACAGGCGAAAGTGTATCCGCTGCACCCGGGAGCCGAGACGCTGACCCCGCTTGCCCGGGGGTGCCGCCAGATCGCGGCGGCGTCCACCGGCAGCGGCGACGGCGTGCACGGTGGCGGAATCTAGAACACAAACGTCGCTTCGACGCCTCCGTAGGCGCCGTTGGCGCCGGACTGCGCGCGATATCCGATCTTGCCGGCGATCGAACTGCCGTGCGGCGAAGGTGGGCCGATCACGACGAGCCCGACCGAACGCGCATTGAAGTCCGGGTTTCCGGCAACCACGGCCTCCGCGCCATAGCGCACGCCGTTCGATGCCGGCAGCGACAGGCGCGCGCGCAGCCAATGATCGTCGACATGCGTGGCGTAGCTGGCGATCAGGTTCAGCCGCGCTCGCCCGCCCACCTCGGCCTCGCCCTCGGCCTGCAGCTTGAACGCCCACTGCTGCCCGCGGATGCGCGCGGTCGGGTCGGCCGGTGTCAGCGTGGTGTCGCGATATCTGAACCCGGCGTAGACGGCCCACCATTCCTTCTCCGTTGCGCTGCCATACCCGAGGGCGGCTTCCGCTCCCGAGGCGCGCGCCTTTACGCGGCCCGGTGAGCCTTCGTATTCGTAAGCCAGGCGATCGAGCCAGTATCTCTGCTTGAATGAGCCGGAGGCGCCGAGCGGCAGCACGCCTCCGACGTAGGCGTAGTAAGAACCGGGCGCGAGTTCGGCGCCCGTGAGCAGGTAGCTTTCCGCGCCAGACGCCGACGAGGCGGCCAGCACGAGCAACGGCAGGGAACCGACGCGCATCACGGATCGGGGAGCGGTTTCGTCTAGCGGTCGACGGACTTCAACTCGCCTCGTTCGCCGAACCGGTACAGCCCGGACCGTTCGCTCGTCGAAGCGCCAAGACCGAACAGCATCAGATTTGCATCGTAGTAGGAGGTGTGCCGAAACTCGGGGTCGGACACAAGCTGTCGTTCGATCTGCTGCCGCAGTCGGTCGTGCACATCACGATAGCGCAGCGCTGCGACATACGGCAGCAGCGCGGCGGCAAAGCCGACCGGCGCGCTGCCGCTCGCACTGCCATCGGCGGCGTTCACGTATTCGGGAACGCTGTGGCTTCGTACGAGTTCCGCCATGCCGCGGTACGCGTCGACCAGGCCGGCATCGTTTGCCATCGCGGCCCAGAAATAGACGCGGATCGCGTCGTAGCCGCCGCGCGCATCGCCGACCGGCATGGCCGGCGTGGCCGCGTCGTACTCGACCCAGTCGCGTGCGAGCCGATGCGGCTGCGCCGCCCAGCTGAGCAGCCTGATCGCGGCGTCGCGCAACCCGCCCCACGCGCCCGCTGGCCATTCGGCCGCCAGGCGCCGCAGGACCGGAACCATCACGTAGCTGGGATTCAAGCGCGTGCGCCGTCCGCGCTCAAAGCCCTGGCGACCCGGCAGGAGCACCGGCCCGATGCCCGGCAACGTACGCAGGCACGCGGCTTCGAGCGCGTCGGCGATCGCGCGCGCGTCGGCCTGCCAACGCGGTTCGTTCCAGCGCGCCGCCGCTTCCAGCAGTGACCACGCGATCATCAGGTCGGCATCGGCGGCATTGTTCTGGTCGAGGACGCCCCAGATCCCGGACGAGGAATGCCGCCCCCACTTCCACGCGGCAAGCCGTTTGTCGAAGTCGCCTTCGCACAGGTTGTCGCGTGTCCATCGGCGTAGCAGTTCGAAGGTCTGGCGATCGTCCGCGACCAGCGCGTGAAACATCGCGTACGCCTGCCCTTCGGACGTGGCGCGGGCGTCGTCGCCATAGTCGATTACGCGCCCGTCGGCCTGGATGAATCGGGTTCGAAACGCGCGCCAGGCCGAGTGCCACATGGCCAAGTATCCGGCCGAGAATCGCGGCGCTTTCGATCCGGTCGGAGCAGGCTGCGCGCGCGCCGCAGCCCACGGCGCGCTCATCAGTGCCGCGGCAAGCGCAGTGAAATGCCTGCGCGAAGGCCACGCCGGGTCTCTACGCGCGATCGGCCCGCGCTGCAATGCCATGCAGCGTCAGAATTCCGCCGTCGCGCCCGCGCCCTGCCGTGCACGCAAGCGCCGGCGGACGAACATCCAGACGGCTGCGGACAGCAGCACCACCACGCCAACAACGATCGCGACCAGGCGCCAGGGATCCGTCGAGAACCAGTACTCGACCCGGTCGGACAGGCCCGCCTCGCCCACGGTCCAGCGCGGGCCGACCTGCTGCGTGTAGACACTGCGCTCGTCGTCGTACCAGAGCATCACATCGCCGCGCATCTGGTTCCACACCGGGTAGTCGACGAGCGTGCGCACGCGTGCCGCGAGATACGGCGCCGCCGCCGTCACGATCACCGTGCTGCGGTCGCTCTCCGCCGAGCGCATCTGCATCAGCAGGCCATACGCGCCGGTCGGACGGCCGCTCGTTTCGACTCGCGTCGTCGGCGCATCTGTCAGGATCGGCTTGGGCCGCGCCGGCTGGCCGCCGATCAGCCTCTCGAACCACGAGAGCTTCGTCTCGGGCACCGAGGGCGCGAGCAGGTCGACCGGCAATTCGACGCGGCCGGGAGCGAGCGGATTCAGCGGCGCCGCAGCCGCGATCTCCGCCGGCAGTTTCTCGAGCGGCCCGATGATGATCTCGTCGCGGTCCTTGACCGGTGTCAGCCCGACCTCGAGTTGCTCGGCCGGCGCGCCTCGGACCTGCGCCAGCTTGCCGACCAGATTCCATGCCGATTCGAGCGACGCCTTGTCGGTGTCGAGCAGCCGCACGGCCGCCGAACGGCCATCCGACCATGCCAGGAACGGGAAGGCGTCATCGCGCATCCGTCCCAGATCCGGCATGCGGACGAAGTGCGACGCTTCCGGCACCCGGATCAGCGAGTCCGGATACAGCGTCAGCGGGAAACGGCCGCCGCGCGGCGCGCATTCGCCGATCACGGACGAGCGCATCACCGGCTTGAAGGTGAACGAGTTCAGCCCCGGCTTGAAGATCGACAACGGCAGCGACAGCGTGTAGGCGAGGAAGCGCTCGCCGTGCACGTTGTTCAGCGGCACCGCCGCCGCAAACGCGTCGTTCAGCAGAACGTTCAGTCCAGAATCCGCCGACAAACCTGCGGCATAGGCCAGATGCAGCTCGAGCTCGACGTTCGCGCGCTGGCGCGCGTACAGGTCCGGCGGCAAGCGCAGATCGACGCGGATCGATTCGCCGTGCGTCGTCATCGCCGCCTTGCCCAGCTGTTCGAACGTGCGGCTTTCGCCGGCGCCGATGCCGCGCGCAGCCGCGTACAGGCCCCATGCCGCGGGACGAATCGACTGCGCATTGACCGATTCGCCCTGCGGCAGCGGAGTCCCGCGGCTGGCAAGCAGCAGGCGTGCCGCCGATTCGACGTCCGCCGCCGACGTGCCCGTGAC
>JBAIYN010000107.1:0-4780 GCA_037915775.1 Burkholderiales bacterium
GGTGAACGTGATCGTGCCAGCCTTCGGATCGAGCACGACTTCGGCGAAGCGAACGTCCAGGTCCGCATCGCGAGGGCCGGCGTACGACGGCAGGAAGTCGCCCTGCTGATCGATGAAAGGCGACGCATGCGCTGCCGACGCTGCAAGGCTTGCGATGAGTGCAAAGCAGAGCAACGCGACAGGTGACACACCAACTTGCAAACGCTTCATTCGGATTTCCTTGAACTAGGACAGATTGAGCCCGGCATGGCGATCGAGCCGCCGGGCGCGTTGCGATTTCGATCAGTAAAGCAGCATCGACTGCTTCACTCCGCTGCGCCGAGGCCCGAGCCGCCCATTTCTTTCGGGAGGTCCTTCAGCTTCGGCAGGCCGTCCTTGATGTGCAGCCAGGTCTCCTGGTAATTCACATGCACGCTGGCGTGGTACGGGAAGTCCGGAATTACGGCGGCATAGACGTCGGTGAGTCCCATGCCCGGATGCTCGGTGAGAAGGTGACCGCCGCACTTCTTGCACCACTTGCGGTAGCTGTTCGGTGTCTTGCTGAACGTGCCGACGTGGTCCGCGCCTTGCGTGATGCGCACCGATTCGGGCTTCCAGAGCGTGAACGCGTTCACGGGCGCGGCCGACCAGCTGCGGCACGACTCGCAATGGCAGTAACCCATGGCGGCCGGCTCGCCGCTCACGGTGAGCTGGACCGAACCGCAAAAGCAGCGGCCTGCATACGTTGCGTCATTGCGTTCTTGATCGGTGGCGAGGCGTTTCTCTGCGACATCCATGCTGCAAATCCCTTTCGATTGATGTTCGCGGCGGCTTTCATCCGGCGCGGATGGTGAACGGAAGACGCCTGCATCGGCGAAAACGACTCGGCGCGGCAGGCGTTGCTACTATCGCCGCGGCCGGACGCTGCATGTTGACCGGCGCTCCACGTCTTTTGTCCGAAACCCCATGGATGCCTTGTCGAGCGTTCTCAAGTCAGTGCGACTCGAAGGCGCTGTCTTCCTCAATGCGGAGTTCACCGCGCCGTGGTGCATAAGAGGAAGGTTCGGCCTGACCCGTGCACGGCAACGGCTGCCCGGCGCTGACCACGTGGTGTTCTTCCACTTCCTGGTCGAGGGGAACTGCAAGGTGCGCCTGGTCGATGACCTGGGTGTCGTCGCCAATGTGCTCGATGTTTCGGCTGGCGACGTGATCCTGTTGCCGCAGGATGACCGGTACCTGATGGGAAGCGACCTACACGTCGCACCGATGGATACCGACCCGGCAGACGCGGACCAGGCGGCCGCGGAACCCGAATTCATCCAGATGCGCCATGGCGGTGGCGGCTCGGCGTCGCGATTCGTCTGCGGCTATCTCGGGTGCAATCGGAGCGTCAGCCGCCCGCTGATCTCGGCGCTGCCGCGCCTGCTTTGCATTCCGATCGGCGACGGGCACGCGATGACTCTGCTGCGCGATCTGCTGCGCGTCGGCGTGCGCGAATCCCTCGCGCCCCGGCCGGGCGCCGATTCGATGCTCGCCAAGCTTGCCGAACTGATCTTCGTCGAGGCCCTGCGTCGGTACGCGGAAGGTCTGCCTCCCGGGGGCAAGGGCTGGCTCGCTGCCGTGCGGGACCCTCATGTGGGACGGGCGCTCGCCTTGCTGCACGAGGACCCCGGCAGAAAATGGACGGTGGATGAGCTTGCGCGCGAGGTCGCGCTTTCGCGTTCAGCGCTGGCCGAGCGCTTCGCGACACTCGTCGGCGAATCGCCGATGCAGTATCTGATGCGCTGGCGCCTGGCTCTTGCCGCGCAGGCGCTGCGCAACGGTTCCGAGCCGCTGGTGCGCGTGGCCGCACGCAGCGGCTATGAGACCGAGGCCGCCTTCAACCGCGCCTTCAAGCGCGAGTTCGGCGTACCGCCCGCTGCGTGGCGCCGGGGTGGGGTGAAGTGAACCGTTGATATTGAGTAGTGCCTGCGTTCGTTGCTTCGCGGCGTCGGCGCTGGCGGGGTCCAGTGGCGGTCGCGGCAGGCCGTCTTCGCCGGTCGACGAGGGCGCAAAATCTGCCAAATGAAATGGCGCGCCCGACTCGCAGAAGATCCGGATGTTCGCCTGCTTCGCTGGGGCTGGCTTGCGTGGACGGTTACCGCGCTGCTGCTTCTGTGGGCGTGGTGGCGCAGCGGAACGTTGGACCCGACCTCGATGCTCGCCTGGACATGGGTGGCGCCGGGGATCGCGCTATGGCTGCTGTGGCCGCTTTGGCGCGGCGCGCGTGCGTACTGGCAATGGGCGCGCGCGCAGCCGATTGCCGAATGGCATGGTTCCTACTTTGAATTCCATGGGCGGCAGGTGCGCGTGCTATTCGACGGGGACGAGATCTGGATCGTCGCCGCCGACGTGTTCGACGCATTGGCCCATACCGGCCGCGCGCGCGATCCGGAGCGGGTCCGGCAGATTGCCGGCCGCGACGGTCTGACGCTCGTGCCCGGCACGACGCGGCTCGCCTTTACAGAGCGCGGACTCGCCGCGTGGATGGAGCGCCGCACCGATCGCGTCGCTGCGGAGTTCGGGCGCTGGTTCGAATCACAGGTCGCGTCGCCATACCGGCGCCGGAATGCGCTGGCGCGCGAAGAGGCGGCTACGGCATCGCGGGCTGCGCGATCGTTCTGAGGGGCACCCGTCGCAACGACGAAGCCGCGACGCGCTACATCTGCCGAAACAGGTGCGAGTAGCTGTCGGACACCAGCAGCGCCTCGTCCCGCTTGCGCAGCTTGACCAGCATGCGGCCGCGGAAATCCCGCGTCACGCCCGCGATCATCGCGACGTTGACGAGTGTGGAGCGGTGGATCTGCCAGAACTGGTTGGGGTCGAGTTCGTCGACCAGTTCCTTCAGCGGCTTGCGGATCAGCGCTTCGCCGTCGGCGGTGACCACGCGCGTGTATTTGTTGTCGGCCTGGAAGTAGTGGATCTCGTCGACCGTGATCAGGCGCAGGTTCTGCCCGACCGATGCGTTGATCCAGCGCAGATAGCTCTTCGGAGCCGTGGTGCTCGCGAGCTGGCCGATCACGCTGTCCAGTCGCGCCGGCGGGCTGCCAAGGCGTTCCTTCAGGCGGCTGACCGTGGTGAACAGACGCGCCGCGGCGATCGGCTTGAGCACGTAGTCGATCGCTCCGTGCTCGAAGGCCGCAATCGCGTGCTCGTCGTAGGCGGTGACGAACACCACGCGGCTCTTGCCGCTCGCCTGTCGCGCGACCTCGAGTCCGGTCGCGCCGGGCATCTGGATGTCCAGGAACAGGATGTCGGGCTTCAGCTCGTCGAGCAGGCGCAGCGCCTGCACACCGTCGGCGGCCTCGCCGACGATGCTCAATTCGGGCCACAGCTGGCCGAGCTGCTCGACCAGCTGGCTGCGCAGCGTAGCTTCATCCTCGGCGACGACCGCAGTGGCGTTCATGGTGACAGCGGAAGTTGCAGCGTGAATTCCGAGATGCCCGGAGCGGGTTCGGCGCAGGTGAGCTGTGCGCGTCCGCCATACAGCCCTCCGAGGCGCTCGCGCACGCGTGCCAGTTCATCGTCGTCCGCGCACAACCCTCCGGACGAGACACGGACGACGACATGGACGCTGCGATCGGTCTGTCCGACGTCGATGTCGATCGACGCGGGCACGGCCGCCGAGCGTCGCACCGCGCGCTGGATCAGCGGCAACAGCAGCATCGGGTAGAAGGTCCGGCACGCGGCGTCGCGATCTGCAGTGATGCGCAGCTTCGGCTTGCCATCGTGCAGCGCCTGCACGACGGCGAGATAGGATTCCACCAGCTCGACTTCTCCCTGGATGCTCGAGCCCGAGTCGCGCAGGCGCGGCAGCGCCACGCGCAGGTACTGGATCAGCCGGTCGAGATTGGCGGCTGCCGCGGCCGGGTCCCGTTCGTACAGGCGCTCGATGTCGACCAGCGCTTCGAACAGGAACTGCGGCTCCACCTGCGCCTGCATCGCGGCCAGGCGCGATTCGAGCACCTGCCGCGTCAGCGCCGCCTGCTCGCGCTGCTCGGCGGCGACCGCGACTTCGGCGCGCCGCCGCCGCCGGCTCATCTCGAGCACGGCGAATGACAACCCCGTGAAGAAGGCCACGTCGAGGCCGAAGCTCGTCTGCAGCACCCAGTCCGGCACGTGCATCGGCTTGCCGTCGGACCGGATTTCGGCGTTGAACGGCAGCCCGAAGAGTTCGATCACGTGTGGCACCAGCAGCGCCGCAAGCAGGGCGGAGGCGGCCGCGCACAGGATCAGCCTCGGTGCGCGCGCCACCAGCGCATCGCTGCCACGATCGGCGAGCAGCCAGCCGCACAGGCAGAACGGCACCACCAGAATCGGCATCACGATGCCGGTCAGCAGCTTGGTCGACGCGTGATCCTTGGCGGCAACCTCGAAGTAGCCGGTGGCGTTGATCGCCGAAATCAGCAGGGCGACCAGAAGAAAGAATCCGAACTCACGCCAGGTGAGACTGCGCAGGATGGCGCCGATCCCGGGCGGCGCGACGACCGGCGAATTGCCGTCGCGCGCGATCGCGTCCGTGGTCGCTGCGTTCATGCCGGCATTCCGGCGCCAGCGCGCCACGGCAGCGCCACCGTCGCAGCCACGCCGCGTGGCGTGTTGGCCGAGAGTTCCAGCGTGGCGCGCGCCCCATACAGCGCGCCGAGGCGCGAGCGGATGTTGGCGAGCCCGACGCCGCTGCCGCCATGCCCGCTGAAACCGCGGCCGGTGTCGCGGACTTCGATGCGCACGTCGTCGCCGCTGCGATGCGCCCGGATCGCGA
>JBAIYN010000138.1:0-3190 GCA_037915775.1 Burkholderiales bacterium
CTCGAAGACGTCGGCGGCACGATCCATGCGCATCCGACGCTCGGCGAAGCGGTGCAGGAAGCCGCGCTGCGCGCGCTCGGCCACGCGATTCACGTATAGCCGTCCGCCGGCATGCGGCAGGCGCACACGACCCTGCAGATCCAGACGCACGGACGCGGGCTGATCGAGATCACGGACCGCATCGCGCACTGGGTCGGCGCCAGCGGTCTGCGCAACGGCCTGCTGACGGTGTTCGTGCGCCACACCTCGGCCAGCCTGCTCGTCCAGGAGAACGCCGACCCGGAGGTGCGGCGCGACCTGGAGCGCTTCTTTGCGCGCCTCGTTCCCGACGGCGATCCGCTGTTCGAGCACCGCACCGAGGGCGCCGACGACATGCCCGCGCACGTGCGGAGCGCGTTGACCCAGACGCAGCTTTCAGTGCCGCTGATCGACGGCGCGCTGGCGCTCGGCACCTGGCAGGGCATCTACCTGTACGAGCACCGCGCGCGCGGGCACCGGCGCGAGGTCGTGCTGCAACTGCTCGGCGAGTAGTTGGCGCGCCGCGGCTGGCCATCGGCGCGCGCCGGTAGTAGCGTCCGCCGATCCACGGGCGAGGGGCCGGGGGGACGTATGCAGACCGATCGCTATGGCAATGCGCTGACGACCGACTCGGACGCCGCGCGCGACGCCTACGTGGCCGGAGTGGACTGCCTGCTGACGGCGACCGCGGGCGGCGAGGAAAGCCTGCAGCGCGCGCTCGACGCCGATCCGCGGTTCGCGCTGGCGCATGCGGCGCTGGCGCGCGAACTCTTCCTGCGCGCTGATGTGAAGCGCGCGCGCGAGGGCGCGGCGCGCGCGCGTGAGCTGGCGCAATCGGTCACGCCGCGGGAACAGAGCCACGTCAACGCGCTCGCGCTGACGATCGAGGGCAAGCCGGTCGAATCGCTTGCGGCGACGCGCGCGCATCTGGACGATCATCCGCGCGACGCGATGGTGCTCGCGCCGGCGTGCGGCGTGTTCGGCCTGATCGGCTTCAGCGGTCGGCAGCGGCGCGAAGAGGAACTGTACGGTTTCCTGCAGCGGCTCGCGCCACATTACGGCGACGACGGCTGGTTCAACAGCATGCTTGCGTTCGCCGCCTGCGAGACGGGCCGGCTCGACGAGGCGCTCCGCCGCATCGACGCCGCGATGGCCGCAGTGCCGAACAACGCGCATGGCGCCCACATCATGGTGCACGTGCTGCACGAGCTGGGCGAGCCGGCGCACGCGCTCGCCTTCCTCGACGGCTGGATGCCGGGATTCGACCGGCGCGGCCTGCTGCACTGTCATCTGTCGTGGCACGTCGCGCTCGCCGCGCTGACCCTGGGCCGGCTCGACCGCGCCTGGGACGCGTACCTGAGCGGCGTGCATCCGGGTGGTGCGTGGGGTCCACCGATCAACGTCGCCACCGATGCGCCTGCGTTTCTTTGGCGCAGCGAACTCGCTGGCCACGTGCGGCGCGTCGATTTGTGGCGCGACGTGCACGGCTATGTGCAGCAGTCGTTTCCGAACGCGGGCCTGCCGTTCATCGATCTCCATCGCGCGGTTGCCTGCGCGGCCAGTGGCGACTTCGATTCGCTCGACCGGCTGATCGGCGAGATGCGCGAACGCATTACGGCCGGCCGGTATCCCGGCGGTGAAGTGACGGCGCTGCTGGCCGAGGGGTTCGCCGCCTACGCGCGCGGCGACTGGAACGGCGCGATCGAGCGGTTCGACAAGGCGCTGCCGCACACCGTGCGCATCGGCGGCAGCCGCGCTCAACGAGACCTGGTCGAGTTCACACTGATGGCGGCGTACTTGAAGGCGGGCCGCGCCGACGAAGCGCGCGGCATTGTCGCGCACCGTGTCGAGCGGCGGGCGATCGTCACGGTCGACGGCTGGGGCCAGGGCTCGAATCCAGAGTAGATGCTTAGCGGTAGTGGCCGTGCCGCTCCAGCATCTCGATCTTGTAGCCGTCCGGGTCCTGGATGAAGAAGAAGCGCGCGAGCAGTTCGTCGTCGCGCTTGAACTCCTTGATCGGTGCGGGGGCGTAGCCGGCGGCATCCAGTTGCCGGTGTTTGGCATTCAGGTCGTCCACGACGACGCCGACGTGGCCGTACCCGGTGCCGTGCGTGTACGCCTCGGTGCGCCCCTTGTTCAGCGTCAACTCGATTTCCATGTCGTTCTCGGGATTGCGCAGATACACGAGCGCGAAGTCCGGAAAGTCGAGGCGATGCGATTCGGTGAGGCCGAGCACGTCGGCGTAGAACCTCAGCGACTTGTCCAGGTCCAGCACGCGGATCATGCTGTGAATGATCTTGGCCATCGTGATTGCGTGGACTGTCGGGCGGCCGATCGCTTTCAAGCGCGTGCAGCGAGCGGCACCACCTTAGGAGGGCGCGGCGCCGCCGCTTGTGCCCCGGTGTCGACCTTGCGCAGCAAGTAGCGCATGCAGGTCACCCGCAGAAACGAGGCGAAGTTCGGCACTTCGCCCCGGTGCTGCAGGATCTCGTCGTGAAACTTCGTGATCAGCGCGTTGGTCGCGCAGCCCTCGGCGGCAGCCATCTCGGCGAGCACGTCCCAAGCCAGGTTCTCGAGGCGGATGCTGGTCAGCACGCCGTGAATTCGCAGCGTGCGCGTGCGCGATTCGTAGAGAATCGGATCGGCCTTGACGTAGAACTCGCACATGGCGGCCTCCTGGGCTGCTGCTCTTTTCTATGGCTCGATCCGCGTGCCGAGCACCTTGAGGAACTGGGCCATCCACGCCGCGTGTCCCGGCCATGCGACCGCGGTGACGAGATTGCCGTCGGTGACCGCGCCATCGACTCCGGGGTCCTTGAACGTCGCGCCCGCCAGTTCCATCTCCGCGCGGCAGGCATAGTAGCCAGTCGCGGTCTTCCCTTTCAATGCGTTGGCCGCTGCAAGCACCTGCACGCCGTGGCACACCGCGGCGATCGGTTTGTTTGCATTGACGAAGTGCTTGGTGATCTCGATCACCTTGCCATTCATGCGGATGTATTCCGGCGCGCGGCCGCCCGCGATCATCAGCGCGTCGTAGCTGGCGGGATTCACCTCGGCGAAGGTGGCGTTCAGCGTGAAGCGGTGGCCCGGCTTCTCGCTGTAGGTCTGCGCGCCGTCGAAATCGTGGATCGCCGTCAGGATGTAATCGCCGGCCTTCTTGTCCGGGCACACG
>JBAIYN010000427.1:0-3987 GCA_037915775.1 Burkholderiales bacterium
TCAGCGTCAGCGTGGCGATGATCACGCCGACGATCGCGCACGCGATGCCGACCGCCACCGCCTGGCGCGCGCCATCGACCAGGCTGGCCCGGATCGTGCGCAGCGTGTCGTGGCCGCCGGCAATGACCAAGTTCGCGCCGACCAGCAGCGCGATGCCGATGATGATCGGCCAGATGCCGTACTTGAAGAAACTGGCGGCGACCAGCCCGACGGCGACCCAGAAGATCACGCGGAAGAAGATCGACCGCGTGCCGCCGACGATCGTCACGCCGAGGATCAGCATCGCGGTCAGCGACAGTCCGACGATGCCGGAGAACATCGGCGTGAAGCCGTCGAACAGCATGTAGACGAGCACTGCCAGCGGCAGTGTCAGGTACCACTGGCGGCGGATTGCCAGCCACGGGTTCGGGCAATCCTCCTTCGGCAGCCCGAGCAGCCCGGTGCGCCCGGCTTCCAGATGCACCATCCAGAACGCGGTCAGGTAGTACAGGATCGCCGGAATCACCGCTGCCTGCACGATCGTCACGTACGGCACGTTCAACGTCTCGGCCATGATGAACGCGACCGCGCCCATCACCGGCGGCATGATCTGCCCGCCCATGCTCGAGGTCGCCTCGACCGCGCCGGCGAAGATCGGCGAGTAGCCAAAGCGCTTCATCAGCGGGATCGTGAACTGCCCGACCGTGAGCACGTTGGCCACGCCGGAGCCGGAGATCGTCCCCATCATGCCGGACGAGATCACCGCGACCTTGGCCGGCCCGCCGCGCGCGTGGCCGACGAAGCCGAGCGCCACGCTGTTGAACAGGTTGATCATCCCGGCGTGCTCGAGGAACGTGCCAAACAGGATGAACAGGAAGATGTAAGTCGCCGACACCAGCGTCGGAATGCCGTAGATGCCCTCGGTGCCCAGATAGAGCTGGCCGACGATCTGGTCGTAGCCATAGGGTCGATGCGCGAGGAAGCCCGGCAGGTACTCGCCGAACATCCCGTACAGCAGGAACGCCGCCGCGATCAGCGGCAGCGCGGTGCCGAGCACGCGCCGCGCGGCCTCGAACAGCAGCACCACGGTGGCGGTGCCGACGACCAGGTCGAGCAGGTTCGGGTCGCCCGAGCGCGCGATCAGGTCCGCCTCGAACACCAGGTGATACAGCGCGAGCGCGAAGGCCACGGCCGCGAGCAGCGCGTCGTACCACGCGATGCGTCGACGGTCTGCCGCGGCCGACACCGGATGGATCAGGAACGCCAGCGCCATCAGGAAGCCGACGTGGATCGACCGCGTCGGCAGGCTCGACAGCGGAGCGAAGGCGGCGATGATCAGCTGGTAGGTCGAAAACGCCAGCGCCACCGCCGCCAGCGCCTTGGCGGCCAGCCCCGTCAGCTCGCGCTTGACGCCGGTCTCGTCGAACGGCACCTCGACCGGGGCCGCCTGCGTGTCGAACGAAGCCATCGGGCTGGCCCGCCGATTACTTCTTCAGCAGTCCGACTTCGCGGTAGTAGCGCTCGGCACCCGGATGCAGCGGGACCGGCATGCCGTCGAGCGCATGCTTCAGCTCGATCGCCTTGGCCGCCGAATGCGCGGCGACCAGCGAATCCAGCCCGGTCCACAGCGCCTTCGTCATCGCATAGACGGTGTCGGCCGGCACGCCCTCGTGCGTGACCAGGTAGTTCTGCAGGGCAGCGGTCGGCACGTCGGCGGCCTGTCCGCGATAGGTGTTGGCCGGGATCGTCGCCGCCAGATACGCGGGGTCATTGGTCTTCTTGATGACGTCGACCGGAATCGGCACGACGGTGACGTCCATCGCGGTGGCGAGGTCACGCAGCGAGGCCACGCCGAGCCCGGCCGACTGCAGCGTCACGTCGAGCTGGCGGTTCTTCATCAGTTCGACCGACTCGCCGAACGGCAGGTACTCGACCTTGGAGAAATCCTTGTACGACAGGCCGGCCGCGGCGAGGATCACGCGCGCGTTCAGTTCGGTGCCCGAGCGCGGCGCGCCGACCGAGATCTTCTTGCCCTTCAGGTCGGCCAGCGTGCGGATGCCGGCATCGCCGCGCGCGACGATCTGGATGTAGTTCGGATAGATGGCGGCGATGCCGCGCAGCTTCTTCAGCGGTGCCTTGAAGCCGGCGTCCTCGTTGCCCTTCCAGGCATCGGACAGCGAATCGCCGAGCGTGAACGCGATTTCGCCGCGCCCCGCCTGCAGCAGATTGAGGTTCTCCACCGACGCCTTGGTCGACTGCACCGAGACCTTCGCGTTCGGCAACGCCTTGCCGATGTTGCCCGACAGCGCGACGCCAAGCGGGTAGTAGACGCCGCTGGTGCCGCCGGTCAGCACGTTGACGAACTGGGCCGACGCTGCCAGCGGTGCTGCGGCCAGCAACAGCGAAGCTGCCGCAATCGAGATGCGACGAAATGATGACAACACACTTCCTCCCGTTTTCTGTGAGCCTCGACCGGCACCGCACCCTCGATGCCGCTTCTGATCGGGCAGGGGCGAGTTTACGACGCGACGGAGGCGATAATCGTCGTCTCCGCGAAAGACAACCTGCTGCGCATGACCGACGCCGCGCTTCCGATGATGCCCATCTGGCGGCCGACGCCCGAGCGCGTCGCGCACGCGCGCATCACCGCCTTCCGCGCCTGGCTCGAGCGCGAGCGCGGCCAGCGCTATGCGGATTACGAATCGCTGTGGCAATGGTCGGCGACCGACCTCGAGGGATTCTGGAGCGCGGTCTGGCAATTCTTCGACGTCCGCGCCTCGCAGCCCTACCGGCGCGTGCTCGCGGACGCGCGCATGCCAGGGGCGGCCTGGTTTCCGGGCGCGCGACTGAATCTGGTGGATCAGGTGTTCCGGCACGCGGCCATCGGAACGGCGACGGAGTCGCATGCCGAACGCGCGGCGATCGTTTGCCGCAACGAACTTGGCCAGCGCACCGAACTCACCTGGCGCGAACTCCAACGGCAGGTGGCCGCGCTGGCCGCGTCGCTGCGGGCGCTCGGCATCGGTCCCGGCGACCGCGTGGTCGCCTACCTGCCCAACATTCCGCAGACGATCGTCGCTTTCCTGGCGGTCGCGAGCGTGGGCGCCGTGTGGTCGGTGTGTTCGCCCGACATGGGGCCGGTCGCGGTGCTCGACCGCTTCCGGCAGATCGAGCCGAAGCTGCTGATCGCCTGTGACGGTTACCGCTACGGCGGCAAGGCGTTCGATCGCGGCGAGATCGTCGCGCAGCTGCGCGTCGAACTGAAGTCGCTCGCGCACACGGTGATCGTGCCGCTGCTCGCCGACGCGATCGATGCGGCACGCTTCCCCGGTGCGCGCGCCTGGAGCGAACTGATGGTGGGTGCGGCGCCGCTGCGCACGGAGCAGGTCGCTTTCGACCACCCGCTGTGGATCGTCTACTCGTCGGGCACCACCGGCGTGCCGAAGGCGATCGTGCACGGCCACGGCGGCATCCTGCTCGAGGCGCTGAAGGGCATCGGCCTGCATCGCGACGTGCAAGCCGACGACCGCTTCCACTGGTATTCGAGCACCGGCTGGATCATGTGGAACGTGCAGGTGACCGCGCTGCTAACGGGCAGCACCTCGTGCCTGTACGACGGCAATCCCGGCTGGCCCGACCTCGGCACGCTGTGGAAATTCGTCGCCGACGAGCGCATCACGTTCTTCGGCGCGGGCGCCGCGTTCTACGCGAACTGCATGAAGGCCGGCATCGAGCCGGCGCGGATCGCCGATCTTTCGTCATTGCGCAGCGTGGGGTCGACCGGCTCGCCGCTGCCGGCCGAGGCGTACCGCTGGGTGTACGAGCACGTGAAGCGCGACGTCTGGCTGGTGTCGATCGCGGGCGGGACCGACCTGGCGGGGGCTTTCCTGACCGGGTTGCCGACGCTTCCCGTCTACGCGGGCGAGATGCAGTGCCGCGCGCTCGGCCTGAAGGTCGAGGCATTCAGCGACGATGGCAGGCCGGTGATCGACGAGGTCGGCGAACTCG
>JBAIYN010000331.1:0-2517 GCA_037915775.1 Burkholderiales bacterium
CGCGCGGCCGCGCGCGACTTCGTCGCGCACGAACTCGGGCGTGATCGCCTTGGGAAGATTGGCGCCGAGGCTTTGCCCCGGATGCTGGCGCTTGAGCCACTCGGCAAAGAGCTCCGCGCGCTGGTTCTCGCGGATCGCGATGAACTCCATCTCGGGCGTCACGATGCCGCGCCGCGCATAGTGCATCTGGGTGACGTTCGCGCCCGCCCTCGCACGCCGCGGCGACCGATGCAGGTCGAAGCGCAGTTCCGCCAGCTTGGGATCGCGCAGGCGCTCGACGCCGTAGCTCGAACTCGGCCCCGGCAGCGCGTCGGTATCGCCGCGCTCGGCGATCCACGCCGCGCGCAAGGGCGCCAGCCCCGAGCGGATGTCGATCTTCACCGCGGGATCCATGTACGGCCCGGACGTGTCGTAGACATACAGCGGCGGGTTCTGTTCGAGACGCGCAGGGGCCCCGCCCTGCGCGGCGGCCCCGAAGATCGGCGTGTCGTGCTGCGTGATCTCGCGCATCGGCACGCGGATATCGGCGCGCGATCCGTTCACGTAGATCTTGCGCGATGCCGGCAGCGGCTGCACCGCGGCTTCGTCGACGTGCGCTTCGGCGGCTTTGAAATCCAGGCGGGCGTTCATCGGGCTCTCCTTGCCGAGCGGAGAGCCAACGGGCGGATGGTGGGGAGGATCCGCGCGTTTCCCTCCGCCGGTATTAACCGGTTCAGGTTCCAGGGGACTGTCTCAACTGCGGCCAGCCGCAGTACCCCCAACGCATGCCGGCAACGATAGTCCTGCGACCGGGCCGATGCAAACTCCCCTGCCCCCGCGTTCCGGTCAAACGTGCCACGGACCGGGATTGCGCGGAACGTCGTCCCTTGCCGCGACCCGCGCGAATCCCGGGATCGGTTCTAAACTCGCCTCCGGCGACGCGGCGCCATCCAATACAGAACATCCGCGCCAACCATTTTTTCGGAGACTCCATGCAGAACACGCGTCGGCAGTTCGTCGCTGCCACATCGACCGCGCTCGCAAGCGCTGCGCTTGGTTTTCCTGCCCGTGGGAGGGCGCAGACCACCGAATTGAAGATTTCGCACCAGTTCCCCGGCGGCACGGCCACCGAGGGCGATTTCCGTGATCGGCTCGCGCGCCGCTTCGCGGCCGAGGTCGAAAAGCAGACCAAGGGCGCGCTGAAGTTCAGCATCTATCCCGGCTCGTCGCTGATGAAGGTGAACGCGCAGTTCTCGGCGCTGCGGCGCGGCGCGCTGGACCTGTCGGTGTTCCCGCTGTCGTACGCCGGCGGCGAGGTCCCGGAGACCAACATCGGACTGATGCCGGGGCTGGTGACGTCGTACGAGCAGGCGTACGGATGGAAGAACGCGGAGGTCGGCAAGCTGCTGGCGCAGATCCTCGCGGACAAGGGAATCATCGTCGTCACCTGGATCTGGCAGGCCGGCGGCACCGCGAGCCGCACCAAGCCGATCGTCGCGCCGGAGGACGCGAAGGGCCTGAAGATCCGAGGCGGCAGCCGCGAGATGGACATGATCCTTAAGGAAGCCGGCGCCTCGGTGATCACGCTGCCGTCGAACGAGATCTATGCGGGCATGCAGACCGGCGCGATGGACGCAGCGATGACCTCGTCCACCAGCCTGATGTCGTTCCGCCTCGAGGAGGTCTCCAAGGCGCTGACCACCGGCAAGCGCTGGAACCACTGGTTCATGTTCGAGCCGCTGCTGATGTCGAAGCAGGTTTTCGACAAGCTGCCGAAGGACCAGCAGGCCGCGATCATGCGCGTCGGCGCCGACATGGAGAAGTTCGCGCTCGATTCGGCCAAGGCCGACGACAACGCCGTCGCCGAGGTTTACACGAAGAAGGGCGCCAAGGTCGTCGACCTCGACGAGGGGTCGGTCAAGCGGTGGCAGGCGATCGCGCGCGATACCGCGTGGAAGGACTACGCGGCGAAGAACGAGAACTGCGCGAAGCTGCTCGCGGCCGCGATCAAGACGCTATGAGCCACGGCCTGGAGGTCCCGAGCCACCAGGCCGGCCCCGTACCCCCAGCGCTCGCGCCGCTGGCGCGCGCGCTGGCGGCGATCAACCGCGTGATGATGGGCGTGTCGATGGTGGCGCTGGTCGTCGCCGCGGCGATCCTGACTTACAGCGTGCTGTCGCGCTACTTCTTCAAGGCCGCGACCGACTGGCAGGACGAGGCGGCGGTCTTCCTGCTCGTCGGCGCCACCTTCCTGTGCGGCGCGTACGTGCAGTCGTACCGCGGCCACGTCGGCATCGAAGCGATCGCGGCCGTGCTGCCCGAAAGCACGAACCGCATCCGGCGCATCGCGGTGGACCTGCTGACGTGGGCGTTCTGCAGCTTCTTCGCGTGGAAGTCTTGGACGCTGTTTCACGAGGCGTGGGTCGACAAGCAGACCACGTCGTCGAGCTGGGCGCCGCCGCTGGCGATCCCGTATGGCCTGATGGCGGCCGGCATGACGCTGCTCGGCGTGCAGGTGCTGCTGCAGTTCGTCTCCGA
>JBAIYN010000389.1:0-1671 GCA_037915775.1 Burkholderiales bacterium
ACCGCAACAAGGATTTCCTCGACGCCGCGGAGAAGCTCGGTGTCGATGTCGTCAGCGCAGCCGACCATTGCCGGCAGCTGGCGCCGCAGCGCGGATGGAGTCCGATCCGCGCATTGCGCTTCGACCAGCCCGAAACGGCAGCGCGTCAGATGCTGAGTTCGCTCGGGCGACGCGTCGACGCGGTGCTGGCCGTCGACGACGCCGGGGTGGAGCTCGCGGCGCTGCTGCGGCAGCGGCTCGGACTGCGCGGCAACGCGCCCGAGGCGGTCCGCAACGCGCGCGACAAGCTCGCGTTTCGCCGCCTGCTCGCCGATGCAGGACTGAACTGCCCGTCGTTCCAGCCGCTCGCCGATGAGGACGAGGCACGCGCGGTGGCGCCGCAGCTGCGCTACCCCGTCGTCGTCAAGGCGCGCCGCCTGTCGGCGAGCCGCGGCGTGCTGCGCGCGGACGAACCCGCGCAGTTCGTGCAGGCCGCCGAGCGCGTCGCTCGCATCCAGCGCAGCGCGGATCGCGATGCCGCCCGGCTCGGCCTGCTGGTGGAGGAATTCATTCCGGGCACCGAGTACGCCCTCGAAGGACTGCTCGACGACGGGAAGCTGCGCGTGCTCGCGCTGTTCGACAAGCCCGACCCGCTCGACGGACCGGTGTTCGAAGAGACGATCTACGTCACGCCGTCGCGGCTCGCCGCCGGGCAGCAGGAGCGGATCGGCGCCTGCGTTCAGCGAGCGTGCGCTGCGGCCGGACTCGTCGGCGGACCGATCCACGCGGAGATGCGCGTCAACGGGAGCGGCATCTGGCTGCTGGAGGTAGCGGCGCGCTCGATCGGCGGCCTGTGCAGCCGCATGCTGCGCCACCGGCTGGGCATGAGCCTCGAGGAGTTGATTCTGCGCGACGCGCTCGGCCTGCCGATCGTTGTTCCGGACTCGTGCGAAGCGAGCGGCGTGATGATGATTCCGCTGCCACGGCGCGGGATCTTGCGCGGCGTGGCCGGCCTCGATGAGGCGCTGCGCGTGCCGGGCATAGAAGACATCCGCATCACCGCGCACGCAGGCCAGCTTCTGGTGCCCCTGCCCGAGGGCCACAGCTACCCGGGTTTCATCTTCGCGCGCGCAGCGAGCGCAGCGGACGCAGAGGCGGCGCTGCGCGCCGCGCACGCGCGGCTTTCGTTCGACATCCAGCCCGAGATCCCGCTCGCGATGCAGCGCGACTGATCTCGCAGCGGCGGTTCAGGCAACGCTGCCGAAGCTCAGGTCGGTGGCTCCGGCCGGCGCCTTCAGCCCCGCAATCCGGCACCCCTGCGCGATCGGGCCGCCGGGAAACAGCGTGTACAGGTAGCGCATGCCGCCCTTGTGATGGAACTTCTCGTCGAGCGCGTCGTGCAGGTCGCGCAGGTTGATCGGCGCGTCCTCGTGGCGGGCGAAGAATTCCTGCAGTGCGCGCACCAGTTCCCAGTGGTCACTGCCGAGCGCCACGCCTTCCACGCGCGCCGCCTGCTCGGCAGCCGCGGGCGTCCAGTCGGGCGGCGCGTGGCGGAAGCGTGGGTCGACTTCTTTCATCGGCCCACGGATCTCATCGGTCGTCGTCGGCATCTTCGTTCCCCCATCGAGTGAACCAGCGGAACAGTATCGGCGGCGCGCTTTCGGCTGCCAAGGACGCAAGCGCGTGGCTCCC
>JBAIYN010000015.1:0-2487 GCA_037915775.1 Burkholderiales bacterium
GCGGTGCCCGCACCGTTCACGTTGCCTTCGATCATGTATACGGTGGTGTCTCGTTCGGCGAGGATGATTCCCGTCAGCTGGCGCGGCACATGGCCCGGCGCATGCATCACCGCGCGCTGCACGAACGCGCTGGTGCCGATGTTCACGTAGGCCGAATCGGCTTCCGGCCAGCCGAACGCGAACACGGCGGCCGACTGGTCGCCGTTGACTGCGGTCAGCGGCACCTCGATCCCCGCCGCCGCCAGCGTGCCCCATGCCTGGAAGGTCTGCGCACTGCGTGGCAGGAATCCCGCCGGCAGGCCGAACAGCTCCATCAGCTCAGGGTCCCAGTCGCGCGTCTGCAGGTTCCACAGCTGGGTGCGCGCGGCGCACTGCGGGTCGGCGAGCAGCGGCCGCTCCTTCAGCAGGCGGAAGACGAGGAAGCTCGCCATCGGCCCCCACGCGAGCGTGCCGGCAGCGCGCGCCGCGCTCACCGCGGGCAGATGGTCGAGCGCCCAGCGCAGCTTGCTCGCGCCGTAGTGCGGCGACAGGAAAAGGCCGGTCTTGCGATGCACCGCATCGCCATGCGACTGCAATTCATCGATCCACGCATGCATGCGTCGATCCTGCCAGCTGAAGACCGGCGACAGCGGCTTCCCGGTCGTACGGTCCCAGCACACCGCGCTGGCGCGCTGGCTCGACAGTCCGGCCACCGCGATCTCGCGCGCGCGCGACCCGAGCGGGTTGACCGCCTGTGCAATCGCCGCGTGGATCGACGCGATGATCTCTTCACCATCCTGCTCCGCCCAGTCGGGTTGCGGATGCGACAGCGAGACTTCCTGCTCGCCGCTCGCGAGGACCCGCCCGCGCCGGTCGAGCACGAGCGCGCGGCTCGCATGCGTGCCCTGGTCGATCGCCAGGCACAGCGGCTCGGCACCGGCGCTCATCGGCGGCCGTCAGGATTCGATCCGCTTGCCGCTGACGGGATCGAACAGGTGCATGTGCTCCGAGGCGAAGCGCAACGGCAGGTGCCCTTCCCGCGCGACGATGGACGTGTGCAGACGCGCGGCGATGCGCGCACCCTGCCGGTTGGCGCCCAGGTGGCCGTACACCAGCGAATCGGAGCCGAGCAGCTCGATGAAATCGATGTCCGGCGTCGCCGACGCCTCGCCGGGCGCGCAGGTCTCCAGATGCTCGGGCCGCACGCCGAGCAGCACGTCGCGACCGTCGAGCGCCGCACGCGGTTCGGGCAGCCTGACGCGCACGTCGCCTTCGCCCGCGAGCGCTTTGCCGCCGTCGGTGATCCGGCCCGGGATCAGGTTCATCGGCGGCGAGCCGATGAAGCCTGCGACGAACGTGCTCGCCGGCTTGCTGTAGACCTCGAGCGGCGCGCCGATCTGCTCCGCGCGGCCGCCGTTCATCACCAGCATCCGCTGCGCCAGCGTCATCGCCTCGACCTGGTCGTGCGTCACGTAAAGCGTGGTGGTGCGCAACCGCTGGTGCAGCGACTGCAGCTCGCTCCTCATCTGCACGCGCAGCTTGGCGTCGAGGTTCGACAGCGGCTCGTCGAACAGGAACACCGCCGGCTCGCGCACGATCGCGCGCCCCATCGCCACGCGCTGGCGCTGCCCGCCCGACAGTTCGCGCGGCCTGCGCTTCAGCAGCTTCGTGAGTTCGAGCGTCTCTGCCGCACGCTGCACGCGCGCGTCGATGTCGGCCTTCGAGCGGCCCTGGATCTTCAGCCCGTAGGCCATGTTGTCGTACACGCTCATGTGCGGATAGAGCGCGTAGTTCTGGAACACCATCGCGATGTTGCGGTCCTTCGGCTCCAGATCGTTCACGATGCGGTCGCCGATTTCGATCTCGCCCGACGTGATGTTCTCCAGCCCTGCCACCATGCGCAGCAGCGTCGACTTGCCGCAGCCCGACGGCCCGACCATCACCACGAACTCGCCATCGCGGATGTCGATCGAGACCCCCTCGATCACCCGCACGTTGCCGAACGACTTGTGGACGTTCCGTATCGAGACGCCGGACATGATTACTTTTCTGACTCCACCAGGCCCTTGACGAACCATCGCTGCATGACGACGACCACGACGACCGGCGGCAGCATCGCCAGCAGTGCAGTGGCCATCACCAGATTCCATTCCGTCAGCGCGTCGCCCCCGGCAATCATCCGCTTGATGCCGATCACGGTCGTGTACATGCTTTCCTGCGTGGTCACCAGCAGCGGCCACAGGTACTGGTTCCAGCCGTAGATGAACATGATCACGAACAGGGCCGCGATGTTGGTCCGCGACAGCGGCAGGATCACGTCGCGGAAGAACCGCAACGGCCCCGCGCCGTCGATGCGCGCCGCCTCCGCCAGTTCACGTGGCACCGTCATGAAGAACTGTCGGAACAGGAACGTCGCGGTCGCCGAGGCGATCAGCGGCAGCGTCAGCCCCGCATAGCTGTTGATCAGCCCCAGATCCGCAGCCACCTTGTAGGTCGGAAAGATGCGCA
>JBAIYN010000188.1:0-2116 GCA_037915775.1 Burkholderiales bacterium
TGTAACCGCGGAAACGGCGGTAGCACTTTCTTACCCGATCGCGGTCGACCCGTTCCTTGCTCCCTCGTTAGTCTGGCCATGGGGACGTCCCATGCCAAACGAACGGAGAGGAAGGATGAATCGCAGACACATCTTCGCCGCGCTGCTGGCCGCCGCCGCTGTTCCCGCGTTCGCGCAGACAGGCCTCGTCCAGCGCGACGTGAACCAGCAGCAGCGCGTCGAGCAGGGCCTGCAGTCGGGCCAGCTGAACACCAAGGAGGCCGGCCGGCTGGAGCGCGAGCAGACGCTCATCGAGGGTGCCCAGGCGCGCGCGCTGCGCGACGGCAATCTGTCGCCGCAGGAGAAGGCGCGCATCACGCAGATGCAGAACCGGGCGAGCCGCGACATCTATCGGCAGAAGCACGATGCGCAAACCGGCGACCCGAACTCGGCGTCGTCGAAGCGGATGCAGGCAGCGGTGCAGCGCGACGTGAATCAGCAGAAACGGATCGAGCAGGGCGTGCAGTCCGGCGCGCTGACCAATCGCGAAACCGCGCAACTGGAGC
Source organism: Burkholderiales bacterium (assembly GCA_037915775.1). Lineage (GTDB taxonomy): Bacteria > Pseudomonadota > Gammaproteobacteria > Burkholderiales > Burkholderiaceae_F > JAKOQB01. The sequence continues at coordinate 546 of JBAIYN010000188.1, forward strand.
GCGGGCAGGCGCACGATTCGCGATTGCAGGCACGCGCCGCTGCCGGCGGGCACGTCGGGGCGCGCGAGTCGCACCGGATCCAACATGCGGAGAACGCGCAGAGCAAGCGCATCTACCGCCGGAAACACGACGCGCAGGCTCGGTAGATTCGTCGCCCGGCCGACTCGGCCGACTCGGGGGCGCCGGCTCCCGGCGGCGCCCCTCGATTCCTTTCCCTTCGGCCGGGCGCGCTTGGCACAATTCGCGCATGCAGGTGCGCAAATCGGTGCTGCTGCCTTATCCGGCCGAATCGGTGTTCGACATCATCGAACAAGCCGAGCACTACCCCCAGTTCATCCCGTGGTGCAGCGCGGCCGAAATCCTGGAGCGGAACGACGAGATCGTCGCCGCGCGCGTGTCGATGCGCGTGGCGGGACTGCAGCTCGCGCTCGAAACCCGCAATCCCAAGCGGCGGCCCGAGTGGCTGCAGCTGAAGATGGTGCGCGGGCCGCTGCGACGCTTCGAGGGCGAGTGGCGTTTGACGCCGCTCAATGCATGGGCGTGCCGGATCGATTTCACTCTCAGTTACGAGATCGGCGACGGTCTGATCGAACGAGTGGCCGGACCGGTGTTCGCGCGGATGGCCGATTCAATGGTCGATGCGTACGTCGCGCGCGCCGAGCGAATCCTGCCGCGGATCGAGGCGGTTCCGCAGCCGGTCACCGCAACCGGGAAACCCGATATGACCGATTCCAACCTGCTCGACGCGCTGCGCAAGTCGAAACTCGCGGCCGAACTGAATGAGGCGCAGTGCCGCAAGCTCGCTGCGGTGATGACCATGCATGAACTGAAGGACGGCGACGTGCTCGTGCACGAGGGAGCGCCGGACAACCATCTGTACCTGATCGAAAGCGGCGTCCTCGCGGTGGTCAAGGGCGCGAACACCCCGGACCGCGTCACGCTGAACACGCTGTCCGCCGGAGAACTGGCCGGCGAGATGAGCTGGCTGGATGGCGCCGAGCGCTACGGGTCGCTGGTGGCTTCCGGCCCGACGCGGGTGCTGGGTCTGGAACGCGAAAAGCTCGAATCGCTGACGCAATCCGACGGCGAGATCGTGTACCGGGTGATGCGCGCGATCATCCGCGTCGTGCACGCGGTCCAACGCCGGCTGTGGATGCAGCAGTCCGAATTGTCGAACTACATCTTCAAGCAGCACGGGCGCTATTGACCGCACCCGGAGTGGTCGCGGCGTCCGGCCTGGCCAGCGGCTTGCATCCGCCGATCGGTCGGTGACGGTCGGCATCGACGCCGCCCGCCACGTTGAATTCCAGATTGCGGAGCCGGTCACGCATCGACACAATAGGGGCTTCGCGGGGGCGAAGCGTCTTTGCGGGCCGCGTTCGGGCGGGGCACCGGGCAAACGCAGAAGAACGAGAACCCGGCGTGGGCGCGGAAAGTCATAGTAGGTTGCGTGCCGTCAAGACGCGGCGCGCGACAGGGGTTAGAAGTCCCGGCTACGGACGGCTGCCGTCACGGGTCGTTCTTGTTCAAATCTTTGGAGACGCATCATGACTACGTTCAATCGCCGCCGC
>JBAIYN010000634.1:0-7016 GCA_037915775.1 Burkholderiales bacterium
AGGTACAGCTGTCCTTCGGCACCGATGTTGTAGAAGCGCGCGCGGAAAGCGACCGCGGCCGCCAACCCGGTCAGGATCAGCGGCGTGGCGCGCGTCAGTGTCTCGGTCAGGGCGAAGCGCGAGCCGAAGCCGCCGTCGAGCAACGCCGCGAAGCTGCGGCCCACCGGCGCACCGGCCCACAGCACCAGCAAGCCGCTCACGACGAACGTGACGGCGATCGCTGCCAGCGGCGCGATCAGCCAGGCGATCCGCGCAGCGGATTCACGCGCCTCGAGCCGGATCATGCGGCGCGTTTCTCCGCCATCGCCAGGCCGAGCTCGGCCAGCGTCCAGTCGGCCGCCACACGCGTTTCGACGATGCGCCCGTGGTTGATCACCGCGATGCGGTCCGCCAGCGCAAAGATCTCGTCCAGATCCTCGGAGATGACGAGCACCGCATCGCCGTCGTCGCGCGCCGCGATCAGTCGCGCATGGATCGCCGCGACCGCACCGACGTCGAGGCCCCAGGTCGGCTGGTCGACGACGATCAGGCGTGCGCCGGCGCGCGGCGATGACAGCGCGCGGCCGAGGATCAGCTTCTGCAGATTGCCGCCGGACAGCAGTCGCGCGGGAGCGTCGGCGGCCTGCCCCTGTCCGGCGCCGCGCACGTCGAACTCGCCGATCAGTGCGCGGCCGAAGCTGCGCATCGCCGCGCGCTTCAGCACGCCGAAGCGCGCGAAGGTCCGCGAACGCAGGCGCTCGATCGCGGCGTTCTCCCACACGGTGAGGTCCCCGATGCTGCCCTGCACGCGCCGATCCTCCGGCACGCGCGCCACGCCGGCCGCGACCGTCGCGCGCGGCGTTGCGGGATAGGCGGCGCCGTTCAGGCGCAGGGTTCCGGCCGACGGTCTTGCTTCGCCGAACAGCAGTTCCGCCAGCGCGCGCTGCCCGGTGCCGGCGACGCCGGCGATGGCGACGATTTCGCCGCTGGCGACGCTGAGGCTCACGCCCGCGAGCGGCACCCGCCCGCGTGCATGCACATCGCTGATTTCGAGCACCGGCGGGCCGGCGGCGCGCGCCGCACGTGCCGGCGGCGCCGCAATGTCGCGGCCGACCATCAGATGCGCGAGTTCGGCCTTGCCTGTCTGCTCGCGGCGCCGCTCCGCGACGAGGCGCCCCGCGCGCAGCACCGCGATGTGATCGGCGACCGCCATCACCTCGTCCAGCTTGTGGCTGATGAAGATCACGCTCATGCCGTCGGCGATGAAATGCTTCAGCGTCGCAAACAGCGCTTCGCTTTCCTGCGGCGTCAGCACCGCGGTCGGCTCGTCCAGGATCAGGATGCGGGCGCCGCGATAGAGCGCCTTCAGGATCTCGACGCGCTGTCGCTCGCCGACCGACAGCGAGGCGATCGCCGCGTCCGGCTTCACCGCGAGGCCGAAGCGGCGCGACAGGTCGAGCAGCCTCGCGCGCGCCGCGGCGCGATCGGATCGCAGCCGCCACAGCGGTTCGGTGCCCAGCATCACGTTGTCGAGCGTCGACAGGTTGTCGGCCAGCGTGAAGTGCTGGTGCACCATGCCGATGCCCGCCGCGAGTGCGGCGGCCGGATCGCCGGGCGTCAACGGCTGGCCGAACACCTCGATCGAGCCGGCGTCGGCCAGGTAATGCCCGAACAGGATCGACACCAGGCTCGACTTTCCTGCGCCGTTTTCGCCGAGAAGGGCAAGCACTTCACCGCGTGCGAGCGACAGCGATATGTCGTCGTTCGCCACCAGCGCGCCGAACCGCTTGGTGATGTTCGACAGCCGCAGGACCGGCGGGTGAGTCACGTCCGAGTGCGTGTAGTGTCGCTTGGACCAGCCACGGAGAGCACGGAGAGCACGGAGGAATACGCCGGTCTCCGTGCTCTCCGTCCACCCCGTGGCCGACCTCGCCTGTGTCTATTTCGCGGTCGGCTTCGGCTGGCTGTCGTCGATCTTCACCGCGAACTTGCCGGCGAGGATCGCCGCTTCCTTGTCGCGCACGCGCTTGACGAGTTCGGCCGGCACCTTCTTCTCGAACGTTCCCAGCGGTGCGAGCTGCGATCCCTTCACCGCCATGTACGACCACTTGCCGTAGTCCTCGGCCTTGAACCGGCCTTCCTTCACCGCCTTGATCGCGGTGTCGACGGTGGGCTCCATGTTCCAAAGCGCGCTCGCCACGACCGTGTCGGGGTAGTTCGGCTGCGTGTCGATCACGTTGCCGATCGCCAGCACCCTGCGCTCCTTCGCGGCGTCGCTGACGCCGAAGCGCTCCGCGTACATGATGTCCGCGCCCTTGTCGATCATCGCGAATGCGGCTTCCTTCGCCTTGGGCGGATCGAACCAGGAGTTGATGAAGGTCACCATGAACTCGACCTTCGGATTCACCTCGCGCGCGCCGGCCATGAACGCGTTCATCAGCCGGTTCACCTCGGGAATCGGATAGCCGCCGACCATGCCGATCTTGTTCGACCTGGTCATGCCGCCGGCGATCATGCCGGTCAGGTACGACGGCTCGTGGATGAAGTTGTCGAACACCGAGAAGTTCGGCTCCTGCGGCTTGCCGGACGAGCCGAGCAGGAAGGCGATCTTCGGGTAGTCCTTCGCGACCTTGCGTGCCGCGGCCTCGACCGCGAACGCCTCGCCGACGATCAGATCGACCTTCTGCTCCGCGTACTGGCGCATCACGCGCTCGTAGTCGGCGTTGGCGACGTTTTCGCTGAACACGTACTCGATGTCGCCGCGCGCGACCGCGGCGTTCATCGCCTTGTGGATGCGGCTGACCCATTGCTGTTCGACCGGCACCGTATAGATCGCGGCGACCTTCAGCTTCCTCGACGCGTCGGCTTTCTTTGCCTGTGCGAGTGCGGTCAGCGGCGTCAAGGCGGTAAGACCAAGGGCGGAGGCGATCAGCAGCGTGCGGCGCGCTGCGTTCGAGCGGACGGCGGGCATGGGAACTCCTCGTTCTTGTGGGGATGGTCGGGGACGCGGGCCGGACGGCAGCTTTCCGGCGCGGGCGGAAATGCTAGCAGCGATCGCGCGCGGGCCGGCGCGGCGCGGAACTCGCTGCCGTGTCGGCGCGCCCTGACCTTGTCCTGGATCCGTCGGCCGCGACGTGCTCGTTCTCTGTGAGGGGAGTCACACAACGGAGGCCAAAACCGCGACGCCGAGCGTGGCCGACCGCGTTCATTGATGCATCGCAACGAAGCGTGTTCCCAGCGCGCGATCGTTCGCTTGGAGAAAACGCAGCGCCCTGAAGGACACGATCCGCTGCGTGTCGAGTTCGCTCAGGCAACCGGCAGCGTGGATGTTCCTTCGGGCCCCACCGCCATGACCGAACTTCAATCACGCAGACGCTTCCTCAAGATCTCGGCAGCCACGTTCGGCGCCGCCGCCGTTGCTTCACAGATGCCCCCGATCGCGCGCGCGATCGGCGCCGACGTCCAGGCGGTGAAGGGCGAGACGACGATCCCGACGTTCTGCGAGATGTGCTTCTGGCGCTGCGGCGGCATTGCCCACATCCGCGACGGCAGGCTGTGGAAATTCGAAGGCAATCCACTCGACCCGGCGAGCCGGGGGCGGCTGTGTCCGCGCGGCACCGGCGCCGTCGGCGCCTATTACGACCCGGACCGGTTGCGTACCCCGCTGATCCGCACCGGAGAGCGCGGCAAGGAGCAGTGGAAGGTCGCGAGCTGGAGCGAAGCGTTCGACTACATCGCCGAGCGCATGAACAAGATCAAGGCTGCGCACGGTCCCGAATCGGTGGCGATGATCAACCACGGCATCGGCGCAACGATGGTTCGTCACATGCTGAAGAGCTGGGGCGCGATCAATTTCGTCGAACCCTCGTTTGCGCAGTGCCGCGGCGCGCGCGACACCGGCTTCGCGCTGACGTTCGGCACCGGCATCGGCTCGCCCGAACCGACCGACATCGCGAACACCGACTGCCTGGTGCTGCTTGGTTCGCATCTGGGCGAGAACATGCACAACACGCAGGTGCAGGAGTTCGCCCGTGCGGTCGAGCGCGGCATCCCGATCATCGTGGTCGACCCGCGCTATTCGACCGCCGCGAGCAAGGCGAAATACTGGCTGCCGATCAAGCCCGGCACCGACATGGCGCTGCTGCTGGCGTGGATGAACGTGCTGGTGAACGAAGGGCGCTACGACCGCGAGTTCGTGGACAAGTACGGCAAGGGATTCGACAAGTTCGTGCAGGAGATCAAGCCGTATACGCCGCAGTGGGCCGAGGCCGAAACCGAGATCAAGGCCGAGACGATCCGCGCCACCGCGCTCGAGATGGCCAACGCGCGGCCGGCGACATTGGTGCATCCGGGCCGGCGCACGGCCTGGTACGGTGACGACGCGCAGCGCAGCCGCGCGGTGGCGCTGCTCAGCGCGCTGCTCGGCAACTGGGGCCGCAAGGGCGGCCTCTACCTGGCGGTCAATACGAAGGTGGCCGGCTATCCGCTGCCGCCCTATCCGAAGTCGGACAAGCCGCCCGTCGACAACCCCGACCACGGCCGTTATCCGTTCGCCGAGGAGCCGGTCACGACCGGCCTGCGCGAGGCGACGATCACGGGCAAGCCATATCCGATCAAGGGCTGGTTCGTCTACTCGTCCAACATCATCCATGCGCTGCCGAACGAGGCGGAGACGCTGAAGGCGATCGACCAGCTCGACCTGCTGGTCGTGATCGACACGCTGCCGAGCGAAACCGCCGGCTACGCGGACGTGGTGCTTCCGGAATGCACGTTCCTCGAGCGGCACGACGAGTTGCTCGCGCCGTGGAGCCGGCGCGGCTGGATCGCGCTGCGCCAGCCGGTGATGCCCTCGCCGCACGAGCAGAAGCCCGGCTGGTGGATCGCCAAGCAGCTGGCCAGCAAGCTCGGCATCCCGGGCAGCATTCCGTTCAACGACATGGAGGAGTACCTGCGCGCACGGATCGAGAAGTCCGGTTACGACTGGGCCCGGTTCAAGCGCGAGGGGATCATCCTCGGCCCCGAAGCCCCGATCACGGTCGAGGATGGCGCGACCATTTCGTTCGACACCCCATCGGGCAAGGTCGAGTTCTACTCCGATCAACTGAAGGAGAAGGGCTTCGACCCTGTGCCGAAGTACAAGCGGCACGCATCGGCCCCGCCGGGCTACTTCCGGCTGGTGACCGGGCGCGCGCCGATGCACACCTTCAGCCGCACCCAGACCAACCCGCTGCTGGGCGATCTGATGCGCGAGAACGAGATCTGGGTCAATGCCGCCACCGCGAAGCAGCTCGGCCTCGCCAATGGCCAGTACGTGAAGCTGAAGAACCAGGACGGCGTGGTCAGCAACCGCGTGCGGGTCAAGGCGACCCAGCGCATCCGACCCGACACCGTCTACATGGTGTACGGCTTCGGCCACACCAGTCCGATGCTGAAGAGCGCCTACATGAAAGGCGCGAGCGTCGCGCAGCTGCTGACGAAGTACGACATCGATCCGTTGATGGGCGGCACCAGCCTGCACAGCAACTTCGTCAGCTTCGTGAAGGAGGCGTGAGATGACGCGCTACGCGATGGTCATCGACACGCACAAGTGCGTCGGCTGTGCCGACTGCGTGGTGGCGTGCCAGACCGAGAACAACGTGCCGGTCGGTTACGCGCGCGACTGGATCACGACCGAGGTGCGTGGCGACTTCCCCAGCGTCTCGCTCGAGATCCGGTCGGAGCGCTGCAACCACTGCGACAACCCGCCCTGCGTGTATTGCTGCCCGACCGGGGCCAGCCACGTGTCGAACGGCGGCATCGTGAAGGTCAATCCCAGCCGCTGCATCGGCTGCAAGGCCTGCGTATCGGCCTGCCCGTACGGCGCCCGCTTCGTGCATCCCGACGGGTACGCCGACAAATGCACGTTCTGCGACCACCGGGTCAAGGAAGGCAAGGACCCCGCGTGCGTGTCGGTGTGCCCGACGCGATGCATGACCTTCGGCGACCTCGACGATCCGAAGAGCGCGGTCAGCGCACTGCTGCGGTCGCGCAAGCACCACACGCTGCTGCCCGAGGCCGGCACCCAGCCGCGCGTGTTCTACCTGACCTAGGAAGACGACGATGCTCGAGATCACTTCCACCCGGCACAATCCGCTGGTCGATCCGTACCTGCACGTCTGGAGCTGGGAAATCCCGCTGTACCTGTTCCTGGGCGGCATCGTCGCCGGCCTGATGATCCTCGGCGGCACGGCGATGCTGCGGCTGGCGAAGGGAGAGGATCCGAAAAACTACTTCTCGCTCCACGCGCCGCTGGCGGCATTCATGCTGCTGAACCTCGGCATGGGCGCGCTGTTCCTCGACCTCGCGCACAAGCTTTATGTGTGGGCGGTGTACCTGACGCTGCAGCCGAGCGCGCCGATGTCGTGGGGCTCCTGGGTGCTGATCATCGTCTACCCGCTGCTGCTCGCTTCCGCGCTGATCCGGCTGCCCGAGGCGTGGCCCTGGCTCGCACGCAGGCTGCCCGTGGTGCGGCGCTGGTCGGATGCGCTGCTGGCGCGGCCGAAGACGATCGCGCTGCTCGCCTGGGTCAACATCGTGCTCGGCGTCGCGCTGGGCATCTACACCGGCATCCTTCTGTCGACGATGGTCGCGCGGCCGCTGTGGAACGTATCGATCCTCGGCCCGCTGTTCCTCGTGTCCGGACTGTCGGCAGGCGCGGCGCTGCTGCATCTGATGAGCGCCGTGCTGCCACCGAAGCGGCCGGCGCCGCAAGGACTGATCGCGGGCGCCATCGGTGCGCTGATTCAGCCGCTCGGGTCGAGCGCGCCCGAGAAGCGCACGGCCGATGCGCTGATCCGCGCCGACATCGGCTTTCTCGCGGTCGAGCTCGCGATGCTCGGCCTGCTCTTGATCGGCCTGGTGACTGCGAGCGCGTCGCATGCGGCCGCGTTTGAGCTGCTGATGAGCGGCAAGTTCGCGTTCGCCTTCTGGGGGGTGCTGATCGTGCTCGGCATCGTCGTGCCGCTGCTTCTGCAGGGGCTCGAGCTGGGCCGCCGCAT
>JBAIYN010000010.1:0-13229 GCA_037915775.1 Burkholderiales bacterium
CGCTACCGCGTTGATGCGTCGTCCGGGAGCTGCGGCCGATCGCGTTCCTTGCTGACCAGGCAAAGGAAGCCGAGCGGGCTGTCGGCGCCGGCGCGGAACTGGTGCCAGGTCATCGGATCGATCGTCACGAGGTCGCGCTCGCCGAGCGGATGCGTGTCGCCGCCGATGGTGACCGACCCGCGGCCGCGCAGGATCAGCACCGCATGCGTGTGCTCGTGGCGCTCCAGCGTCGAATACCCGCCGGGAGCGATCTCGAAATAGCGTAGCTCGCAGGCCTGGTCCGCCTGCGAGAACAGCACCTGGCGCGTGATGTCCTTGAACGGCGCCGAGCCTTCTTCCTTGTAGCGCAGCCGCTCGACCTCCTGCCAGCGGAAGCCTCCTACGGCGTCGATCTCGAAGCGGCGGATCGCGCTCACTGGACTACCCTCGCGCTGTGCGCTCGGGGATTCGCGCTTGGGGCGGCCCGGCGCGCTCATGCGTGTGCCGACGACGCCGATGCATGCACCGTCTCGACGAACGCACGGGTGCGCGCGCCCAGCTCCTCGCGTGCGATCAGCAATGAGCCGCCGATCAGCAGCATCGTATCGGGCCCGTACTCCGCGACGACTTCCGTGCAGCGTTCGACGCTGATGCCGCCCGCCGGCGTGGGCAGCGAGCGGCGCAGCGCGTGCCAGTCGCCGCGGTTGTTCGCGGCGATCGCGTGGCAGGCCGCGCGCGAATACGTGAAGCGCCCGCCATGGTTTGGAAAGATCACCGCATCCGCGCCGAACAGGCGGAACAGCTTGCCGAGGAGCAGGGCAGGCGCGATGCGGGAATTTCCGCCGAGTGCCGGGTGGGCAAGGAAGGCGAGGTCCGCGTGCTCACGCTGCAATGCATTGAGCGTGGCGACGCCACACACCATCGGTGCGATCAGGACCATCTTCACGCCGAGCCCGCGCGCCAGTTCGATCTGCCGCAGCATCTGCGAGTGCGTGCCGTACAGGCTGGGCGCGTAGATCGTGCAGCGGCCCGGGTGAGCCGCATTGGCTTCGTCCACCGCGCGCTGACAGGCGACGACCCGTTCCGCAAATGGGGCGCTGACCTGATTGGCCCAGCCGTGATCGTCCTTGATCACATCGATGCCCGCGTACGCGAACGTGCTGCACAGGCTCCTCAGGTGGGTGACGTCGGAGCCGATCGGTTTGAGCGCCGTGCAGGTGAGCGGCCGCCGATGGACATTTGTCAGCCGCCGCAACCCGTCGATGCCGAAATTGGGGCCGCCAAGCGCGGCCGAGAGGCGCGCCGGAATCTGCAGATCGACGACTTCGACATCCTGCTGCAGTGAGCTGTTGCCGAACAGCATGTTGATCAGCTGGCCCGCGTCCTCGCCGACGCTTTCGGCGCTCAGCGCAACGTGCGCGAGCGACGTTCCGTCCGGCTGCGCCTCAACCCGCTCGACGCGCGCCGCCACTTCGTCGAGCACGCGCCGGTCCATCACGGCCTCCGGTGGTGTCTCGATGCTCTGCTCGATCGCGAGCAGCTCCGCGCGCCGTATCGCGTCCGCAGGCGGAACCTGCAGGCGGTAGACGACGTGAATGCGGTCCGCGCTCATGAAGGAATTCTACGTTCTCGACGTGGAGCGCCCGCGGCGCGCGACGCCATCGACCATGCAACTGCGAGGGGTCAATGCGTGCGCCTGCGGTCGACGGAAGATTTCTCCAACAACAGACAAAGACGGGAAACGGGACGCCGCCCGGCCGGCGGGTCGACCAACGGCGTCGATCGCGAGGTGGTGTCACGGTTATCAACGTCGGGAGATGAACATGAAACGCATAGCGATTGCGGCAGCAGGCACAGCGTTGTTGTTTGCGCTCGGCCTCGGTCATGCCCAGCCGCCACGTCCGGATCTGGGCAAGTTCGAATACGAATCAAACTGCGCCTCTTGCCATGGCCTGTCCGGCAAGGGGGACGGCGGCTTCGCGAAATGGGCGGGCCTGCGGATGCCCGACTTGACGCAGCTGAGCGCCAGAAATGGCGGCGTGTTTCCGGCACAGCGTCTGTACGACGTGATCGACGGCCGCGCGATGGTTGCGGCGCACGGCGACCGCGAGATGCCGATCTGGGGCGTCGACTACACGCTCAAGGCGCGTCCCGCGTACGACGACTATCGGCACGACCCGGAATTCTTCGTGCAGTCGCGGATCATGGCCCTGGTCAACCACTTGTACTCGCTGCAGGCGAAGTGATCGTGGGTCAGTGCGCCGGTTGCGAGAGGTCATCTTCTTCGTGACCGCGGGTTGGAGAATTTTCACGGACGCGCAGGAATGGCCGCGAAGCCGGCATCCCGGCGTCCGAACGGAGGCCATATGAAACTGAAGAGAATGGCAACGGCTCTGCTGGCGGTACTCGCGGTGGTCTTTACCAGCGCGGCAATCGCGCAGCCCCGGATCGAACTGGGCAAACGCGAATACATGTCGAAATGCGCGGTCTGCCACGGCACGACGGGCAAGGGCGACGGGTCCTACTTCGAGTTGCTGAAGACTCGCGTGCCCGATATCACGACGATCTCGGAACGCAACAACCGCGTGTTTCCCGTCGATCGCGTGTACCAAATGATCGATGGCCGCGACATGCCGAAAGCCCACGGCACGCGCGAGATGCCGATCTGGGGCCGGGACTACAGCATCGAGGAAGCGAAGTACTACGCCGACTCGCCTTACGAGCCGGGCGTGTACGTTCGGGTCCGCATCCTGTCGCTGATCGATTACATCTATTCGCTGCAGAACGTCCGTTAGTCGAGTCGCGCCGTACCGCCCGCCGCTGGATGGGTCGAATTGGGCGTGAGGCAGGTGCCAAATCGCTGCGTTGACGCAGCGAAGCGCCCGCTATCATCGTCCGTACGTAGTTCCCCGAATCGGGGCGGATATCCTATCCACGGCGGTTCAGCGACGGCCGGCGACGGCCGGCTACGGACTCAATTTGAGCTATCGCGATCCAGAGTCTTCCAGCCAGGGTTCGGCGGGCTCCTCCGTCCCGGAAGAGCATGCGTCATCCTTCTACCGCGACATCGCCGAATCGCTCGACGATGCGGTGTGCCGCTGGCTTCCCGACAAGACGCTGACCTATTGCAACGCCCGCTATCGCGAGATGGTCGGTCTGTGCGGCGAGGGCTGCGAAGGCCGCAACTGGCTCGAATTCGTGCCGCCAACGGAGCGCCCGGCGCTGATCGAGTTCTACGACGATCTGCTGCGCAACCCTCGCCCGGTTAGCTACGAACACCTGGTCACGTCGGCAGACGGCTCGACGCGTTGGATTTCTTGGCGCGACGTACCGCTGCGCGACGCCAAAGGCGCGCTGATCGGATTCCAGTCGGTCGGCCGCGACATCACAGCGCGCCGGCAGGCGGAGCAGGCGCTGGCCGAGAAGACTGCGAGTCTTGCGGAGGCGCAGCATGTGGCGGGCATCGGCAGCTGGGATCTCGACCACGTCGGTCAGCGACTTACCTGGTCCGACGAGGTGTACCGGATCTTCGAGATCGAACCTACGGAATTCGGCGCCTCCTACGAAGCGTTCCTGGCCGCAGTTCACCCGGATGACCGGGAGCGCGTCGACGCGGCGTTCTCGGCGTCGGTCGCGGATCGCACGCCCTACGAACTCGTGCATCGGCTGCAACTGGCGGATGGACGCATCAAGTGGGTGCGCGAGCGCTGCGAAACGCATTACGACGCGGGCGGCCGGCCGCTGCGATCGCTCGGCACGGTGCAGGACATCACGCGGCAGATGAACGCCGAGCGCGAGTCGAGGCGCGCGTACGAATTGCTGCAGTTCATCATCGACGCCTGCCCCGACTGGATCTTCGCCAAGGACTTGAACCACCGCTTCGTGATGGTCAACCGCGCGTTCGCGCAGGCGCAGGGTCTCACGCCGGTCGACATGATTGGCCGCTCCGACACGGAGTTCTGGTCGCACGAACTTTGCGAGGGCGACGCCGCCAAGGGCACGCTGGGATTCCACCACGACGATCGGCGCGCCTTTTCGGGGCAGGTCGCGCGGAACCCGAGAGACGTTGCCACGCTGGGCGACGGCAGCGTTCGCATTTTCGACACCTACAAGGGGCCGCTGAAGGATTCCGAGGGAAGCATCGTCGGCGTCTTTTCGTATTCGCGCGACGTGACCGATCGCATCGGCATCGAACGCGAGCTGGTCGAAAGCCGCGCCTATCTGCGGGCGATCGTCGAAAACGAACCGGAATGCGTGAAGCTGCTCGACCGCAACGGCAACCTGTTAGACATGAACCGGGCCGGATTGGCAATGATCGAGGCCGATTCGCTCGATCAGGTGCGCGGCCAGTGCGTGTGTCCGCTGGTGTCGGTGCCGGACCGCCGCGAGTTCGACGCGATGCTGGCTGCCGTCTTCCGCGGCGAAGCGTGCCGGCTGTCGTTCGAAATCACCGGGCTGAAGGGGGGGCGAAAGTACCTCGAAACACACGCGGTTCCGCTGTGGGACGAGCAACAGCGGGCAGTCAAGGCGCTGCTCGGCGTCACGCGTGACGTGACGGATCGCCGGCGGGCAGAGGAAGCGCTTCGTTCGAGCGAGGCGCGCCTCTCGTTCCTCCTCGGGTCCAGCCCCGTGGTGATCTACACCTGCGAGGCGCACGGCGATTACGCCGCGACCTACATCAGCCCCAACATCGCGGAGCAGTTCGGATTCTCGCCGAGCGAGTGTTTCGCTCCGACGTGGTGGGCTGATCGCATCCATCCCGACGACGCGCCGCGCGTCTTTGCCGAACTGGCGCAGCTGTTCGAGCACGATCGTCATCAGCACGAATACCGCTTCCGCTTTCCAGACGGCACCTACCGCTGGGTGCACGATGCGCTGCGCCTCGTCCGCGATGCGGACGGCAGACCGGTCGAGATCATCGGCTACTGGGCCGACGTCGACGACCGCCGGCGCGCGGACGACGAACTGAAACAGCACCGCGAACGGCTGGAGGATCTCGTCAACGAGCGCACACGCCGCCTCGAACTCGCCAAATTGGAGGCGGAGCGCGCCAACCAGGCCAAGAGCGAATTCCTGTCGCGCATGAGCCATGAGCTGCGCACGCCGATGAACGCGATCCTCGGCTTCTCGCAGCTGTTGCAGATGCATCCGCTCGATCCCAAGCATCGTCGCTTCGTGGACGAGATTCACAACGCGGGCGAGCATCTGCTGGAGCTCATCGACGATCTGCTCGACATCTCCCGCATCGAGGCCGGGAGGCTCCCGCTGTCGCTGCAGCCGATCGCGGTGCACGAGGTGGTCGATCAGGCGGTGCAGATCGTCCGGCCGCTGATGCTCCAGCGCGGCATTGCGCTGCACGAGCTGTGCGGTGCGAAGGATGCGCACGTGATGGCCGACGCGATGCGATTGCGCCAGATCCTCGTGAACCTGCTGTCGAACGCGACGAAGTACAACCATGATGGCGGCAGCGTCGCACTGAGCTGCCAGCCCGCGGGTCCCGGACGCGTCCGCCTGCTGGTGACCGACACCGGCCCAGGGATCGCCCCGGACCGGATCGGGAAGCTGTTCGAGCCGTTCGAGCGGATCGGAGCGGAGCGCACCGCCGTCGAGGGCACCGGGATCGGCCTGGCGCTGTCGAAGCAGCTGGCACAGTTGATGGACGCGACCATTGGCGTCGAGTCCGCGGTCGGCGAGGGGTCGACGTTCTGGATCGATCTGCCGGCGGCGTCCGTCCCGGCGCGGCAAGGGTCTCCGGCGTCGGCCTGACATCGGGGCGCAACCGCCCCTATGCGACAATCCCGCCGCTGCCCGGCATCGGTCGCGGTGTCTTCGATCGATACCCGCTCGCGGCGCCGGCGACCACGCAGGCACCGTAAGAACCGCCCCAAAAAGACGACCAAACTGCACGCCGGAGCCCGCGCGTGACTTCCGACGCCTTCATCGACATCGATCACGTGACGTTCGGCTATGACCAGCGGGTCATCCTGAACGACGTATCGCTCACCTTTCCGCGCGGCCGGGTGGTGGCGATCATGGGAGGGTCGGGTTGCGGCAAGACGACGCTACTGCGCCTGATCGGCGGCATGATCGCGCCGCAACGCGGCCGCATCACGTTCGACGGCGAGGCGGTCGATCCGCGCAACAAGGAGCGGCTGTACGCGCTGCGGCGGCGCCTCGGCATGCTGTTCCAGTTCGGCGCGCTGTTCACCGACCTGACGGTATTCGAGAACGTCGCCTTCCCGCTGCGCGAGCACACGAATCTGCCCGAATCGATGATCCACGACATCGTGCTGATGAAGCTCCACGCGGTGGGCCTGCGCGGCGCGGCCAGGCTGCGCATCGCCGAGGTCTCGGGCGGCATGGCGCGCCGCATTGCGCTGGCGCGCGCGATCGCACTCGATCCGGAACTGATCATGTACGACGAGCCGTTCGCCGGTCTAGATCCGATTTCGATGGGCGTCACCGCGAACCTGATCCGCCGGCTGAACGACGCCACCGGCGCGACCTCGCTGATCGTTTCGCACGACGTGCAGGAGTGCTTCCTGATCTGCGACCACGCGTACCTGATCAGCGCGGGGCGCATCGTCGCGCATGGCACACCCAAGGAACTGCAGTCGTCGGACGATCCGGAGGTGCGCCAGTTCATCCGCGGCGAACCCGACGGGCCGGTGCCGTTCCACTATCCGGCGGCGCCGATCGCCGAAGATTTCGGACTGCGCGCATGAACCTCGCCGACTCGCTTTCCGCCCTCGGCGTGCGCGCGCTGCGCGTGCTGCGCAGCCTCGGGCATCACGCGTTCTTTTTCGTCGAACTGATCCGCAACTTGCCGGCCGCGCTGCGGCGCTTCTTCCTGGTGGTCGCGCAGATCCACGCGATCGGCAACTACTCGCTGATCATCATCCTCGCCTCGGGGCTCGCGGTGGGCTTCGTGCTCGGCCTGCAGGGCTACTACACGCTCAGCCGCTACGGCTCGGCGGAGTCGCTCGGCCTGCTGGTCGCGCTGACGCTGGTGCGCGAGCTGTCGCCGGTGGTGACCGCGCTGCTGTATGCCGGCCGCGCGGGCACGTCGCTGACCGCCGAAATCGGCCTGATGAAGGCCGGTGAGCAGCTGGCGGCGATGGAGATGATGGCGATCGACCCGAAGCAGCGCGTGCTGGCGCCACGCTTCATCGGCGGAATCATTGCGATGCCGCTGCTGGCGGCGATGTTCTCGGCGATCGGCATTTTCGGCGGCTACGTCGTCGGCGTGCAGATGATCGGCATCGATCCGGGGCAGTTCTGGTCGCAGATGCAAAATGGCGTCGATGTTTTCGACGACGTCGGCAACGGCATGGTGAAGAGCGTCGTGTTCGGCATCGTGTGCACCTTCGTTGCGCTGTACCAGGGTTTCGAGGCCGAGGCCACACCGGAGGGCGTGGCGCAGGCGACGACCCGCACCGTGGTGATCTCGTCGCTGGCGGTGCTTCTTCTTGATTTCGTGCTGACGGCCGTCATGTTCTCGACGCCGCGCTGACGGAGTGACTGATGGGACGCAAAGGCATTGAAACGCTGGTCGGACTCTTCGTTCTGTTCGGATTTGTCGCCATCGGCTACCTGGCCTTGAAGGCGGCAAACCTGACCAGCTTCACGGTCGGCGAGACCTACGCGATCACCGCGAGATTCGACAACATCGGTGGCCTGAAGGTGCGTGCACCGGTGCGCAGCGCGGGAGTGACGGTGGGGCGCGTGTCCGCGATCACCTTCGACAACCGGAGCTTCCAGGGCATCGTGACGATGGAGATCGAGAAGAAGTTCCAGTTCCCGAAGGACACTTCGGCCAAGATCCTCACCGCGGGACTGCTCGGGGATCAGTACATCGGACTGGAGCCGGGTGGCGACGACAAGAACCTCGCCAACGGCGACACGATCAAGATGACACAGTCGGCGGTGGTGCTGGAGAACCTGATCGGCCAGTTCCTGTACAACAAGGCGGCCGAAGGATCGGGCGAAGCGAAGAAGTAGGCCGATGACGCGATTTCCGCCCGCGATCATGAATCTGCTGCGAACCGCCGCGCTGGCGGTGCTGGTTGCGCTAACGGGCGGCTGCGCGACGACGATTCCGCCCAACGCGGGCAGCAATCCGATCGACCCCTTCGAGCGCTACAACCGGCACATGTCGGAGTTCAACGAGCGCGTCGATCGTGCCGTGATCAAGCCGGTCGCGCAGGCGTACGTCGACTACGTGCCGTCGCCGGTGCGCGACTGCGTCGGCAACATCTTCAGCAACATCGGCGACGTTCCGAACGCGCTGAACAACCTTCTGCAGGGCAAGCCGCGCGAGGCGGTGTCGGACATCTGTCGCGTGGTGATCAACACCACGGTCGGCGTGCTCGGCTGCTTCGACGTCGCCAGCAAGGCGGGACTCGACAAGAGCGACGAGGATTTCGGCCAGACGCTCGGGCGCTGGGGTGCGGGCCCAGGACCGTACTTCGTGTGGCCGTTCCTCGGGCCGAGCACGATCCGCGATTCGTTCGGACGCGTGGTCGGCTTCTATACCGATCCGGTCGACTACGTCGAGTCGGTGCGTCTGCGCAATTCGATGTACGCGGTCCGGTTCATCGACTTTCGCGCGAGCCTGTTTCCCGCGGAAAGGGTCATCGAAGGCGCCGCGCTCGACAAGTACCTGTTCATCCGGGATGCTTACCTGCAGCGGCGCCGCAACCTGATCTACGACGGCAATCCGCCGCGCGAGCGCGAGCCCGAGGACGAGGACGAGCAGAAACCCGCGACGGCCCCGGATCAACCGAAACAAGCGCCCACGCGTTAACCGCAGGCCGCACAACGACGCGGCTCACATTGACAAGACGACCATGCAATTTGTGACGATTCGTAACCTGGGGATGATCTGGCGGCTGACCGCGGCGGCGTTGCTCGCCCTGGTGGCGATGGGCGGCGTGTATGCGCAGGGCGCGGCCGCAGCGAGCGCAGCCTCGAGCAGTGCGGCACAGGCGCCCGACGCGCTGGTTCTCAAGCTTTCCAACGACGTGCTCGAGTCGATCAAGAGGGACAAGTCGCTGAAGGCGGGGGATCAGGCGAGGCTCAACGCGCTCGTCGACGAGAAGATCCTGCCGTACGTGAACTTCGAGAAGATGACCCAGCTCGCCGTCGGGCGCGGCTGGCGCCAGGCAACACCGGAGCAGCGCAGCCAGCTGACCCGGGAATTTCGTACGCTGCTGGTGCGCACATACAGCGGCGCGGTGTCCGCCGTGACCGATCATCAGGTGCAGATGCGGCCGTTCCGCGCGCAGCCGAATGACACCGACGTGCTGGTGCGCACGCAGGTGGTGCCGTCCCACGGCGACCCGATTCAGCTCGACTATCGCCTCGAGAAGACCGGCGCCGGCTGGAAGATCTACGACGTCAGCGTGCTCGGTGTCTGGCTGGTCGAGAACTACAAGAGCCAGTTTGCCGCCGAAGTCAACCAGAACGGGATCGACGGGCTGATCAAGTTGCTTGCCGAGCGCAATCGCCAGCTCGCGGATGCGGGCAAGAAATCCTGATTAGCACGATCGGCAGCGCATGAAACTCGACGTCGCACGCATCGCGAACGACAACGCCAGCGCCCTGCTCGAGCAGGGGCTCGCCGCGATCCGCAGCGGCGATACCGAGTTCGACCTGTCCGCGGTCAAGGAGTGCAACACCGCCGCCGTCGCGATGGTGCTGGCGTGGCAACGTGAGGCCAGTGCGCGTGGCGGCGCGCTGCGGCTGACCGGGCTGCCGGGCAATCTGACCAGCCTCGCGCAGTTGTACGGGGTCGACGAGCTGGTGCGCGGTGGCTGAGCCGCCTCCGGCCCCGTAGAATTCAACCTCCGCCGCCCCGAGAACCGGGGCGGCGTCGTTTCCATGCCGCTGCCCGCGATCGAAGCCATCGATGTCGCCAAGCGTTACGCGACGCGCGGCGGAGGTGTAACTGCGCTCGACGGCGTCAGTCTGCGGATCGAACCGGGCGAGTTCTTCGGGCTGCTGGGTCCGAACGGCGCCGGCAAGACCACGCTGATCTCGATCATTGCCGGGCTTGCCCGTGCGACGCGCGGCACAGTCACGGTGATGGGGCACGACGTGGTGGCCGACTATCGGGCCGCGCGACGCAGCCTGGGGGTGGTGCCGCAGGAACTGGTATTCGACCCTTTCTTCACCGTTCGTGAAACGCTGCGCATCCAGTCCGGCTACTTCGGCCTGCGCGACAACGACGCGTGGATCGACGAGGTGATGGCCAACCTGGACCTGACCGGCAAGGCCGAGGCCAACATGCGCTCGCTGTCGGGCGGAATGAAACGGCGCGTGCTGGTCGCGCAGGCGCTGGTGCACCGTCCGCCGGTGATCGTGCTCGACGAGCCCACTGCCGGCGTCGACGTCGAACTGCGGCAGGGATTGTGGGCGTTCGTGCGCCGCCTTAATCGCGAGGGCCATACGATCGTACTTACCACGCACTATCTGGAGGAAGCGCAGGAGTTGTGCAACCGCATCGCGATGCTGAAGGCGGGTCGCATCATCGCGCTCGACGAGACGCGCGCCTTGCTGAACCGGCTGGCGGGCGTGCGCGTGAGCATGCGCGTGCGCGGTGCACTGCCGGAGTCCCTGCGCGCCCGCGTGATCGAGGACAATGGCGCACACGTCACGCTGCGTCTCGGCGTGCCGGCCGAGGTGGAATCCGTGCTGGGCGCGTGCCGCGCCGCCGGCTGCGCGATCGACGAACTCGAGGTCGGCCATGCCGACCTCGAGGACGTCTTTCTGCAACTGATGGCGGAGCCGCGGCGGCCTGCACAGAGGAGGGCGGCGTGACGGCTGCGCTGGCGATCGGCGGCTCCGGATTCCGTACCCTGCTGTACAAGGAGGTGCTGCGCTTCTGGAAGGTCAGCTTCCAGACCATCGCGGCGCCGGTGCTGACAGGGGTCCTTTATCTGCTCGTCTTCGGCCACGTGCTGGAAAAGCATGTCGAGGCGTTCCCGGGCGTCAGTTACACGGCATTCCTGATTCCGGGGCTGGTGATGATGAGCGTGCTGCAGAACGCGTTCGCCAACAGCTCTTCGTCGCTGATCCAGTCGAAGATCACCGGCAATCTCGTGTTCGTGCTGCTGCCGCCGCTGTCGAATCTGGAGTTCTTCGGCGCTTACGTGATCGCGTCGATCGTGCGCGGGCTGGTGGTCGGCGTCGGCGTCTTCGCGGTGACGCTGTGGTTCGCGCCGCTATCGTTCAAGGCGCCGCTCTGGATCCTCGTGTTCGCGGCGACCGGCGCGGCCCTGCTCGGCATCCTGGGCCTGATCGCCGGGATCGTGTCGGACAAGTTCGATCAGCTGGCCGCGTTCCAGAACTTCATCATCATGCCGGCGACCTTTCTGTCGGGCGTCTTCTATTCCGTGCACGGACTGCCGGCCTTCTGGCACGTCGTGTCGCAGTTCAACCCTTTCTTCTACATCGTCGACGGGTTCCGCTACGGATTTTTCGCGCAGGCCGACGTTTCTCCCTGGCTCAGCCTGCTGGTGGTCTCGGTCGCGCTGCTGCTCGCCGGGGCGATTGCGTTGTCGATGCTCGTCCGCGGGCACAAGATCCGTCACTGAAAAGCCGATGTTGCCGACTCCCGAAGACGTGAAGCGCTATATCGCCGCCGGCCTGGACTGCGAGATCCTGCAGGTCGAAGGCGACGGCCAGCACTTCAGCGCACTGATCGTCAGCCGCGCGTTCGAAGGCAGGGGCCGGGTGCAGCGGCACCAGCTCGTCTACGCCGCGCTCGGCGAGCGGATGCGCGCGGAGGTGCACGCGCTGTCGATGCGTACGCTGACCCCGGACGAATACGCGCGGGAAGCCCGGTGATGCGCACTTCACGCAGACTTCACCTGACGTTGGCGCGCTGCTCACCGCGCCCGGCGATCGTTCTCCCCGGCGGACCGCAGCCTGCGGGCCGCACCGACCCGAGGAGACCGAGATGCCCGATTCGCCGCGCCTCACCGCTGCCGTTCGCCTGCGCTACCCCCCGTCGCATCCGCACATCCGCGCTGCGGAGCCCGCAATGGACAAGCTGAAGATCGCGGGTGGCACGCCGCTGCGGGGCGAGGTCGCGGTGGCCGGTGCCAAGAACGCCGCGCTGCCGATCATGGCTGCCGCGCTGCTGACCCGGGATCCGCTGCGGATCACCAATGTGCCGCAGCTCGCCGACATCGCGACGATGAGCAAGCTCGCGCGCGGCATGGGCGCGCGCATCGAGCGCGAACGCGACGCTCTGACGGTCAGCGCGGCGGACATCACATCGACCGAAGCGCCGTACGAGCTGGTCAAGACGATGCGCGCTGCGGTGCTCGTGCTCGGTCCGCTGGTGGCGCGCTTCGGCCGCGCACGCGTGTCGCTGCCGGGCGGCTGCGCAATCGGAGCGCGCCCGGTCGACCAGCACGTCAAGGGGCTGCAGGCGCTCGGCGCCGATATTCGCGTCGAGCACGGCTACCTGGTCGCGACCGCGCCGCGACTGAAGGGCACGCGCATCGTCACCGACATGGTGACGGTGACCGGCACCGAGAACCTGATGATGGCGGCGGCGCTCGCCGACGGGGAAACCATTATCGAGAATGCCGCGCGCGAACCCGAGGTCGTTGATCTGGCCGACTGCCTGAACGCGATGGGAGCGCGCGTGCGCGGTGCCGGCACGGACCGCATCGTGATCGAGGGGGTGCGCCAGCTGCACGGCGCCGAGCACCGCGTGATGCCGGATCGGATCGAGACCGGCACGTTTCTCGTCGCGGCGGCGGCATGTGGAAGGCTCGGCGGCAGTGACGTGCGGCTGACCGACGCCGCCCCGGCCACGCTGGATGCGGTGCTCGACAAGCTGCGCGAGGCCGGCGCGCAGGTCGACGTCGAGGCCGATGCGATCCGCGTGCGGATGGGCGCGCGCCCGACCGCAGTCAGCCTGCGCACCGCGCCGTTTCCGGCGTTCCCGACCGACATGCAGGCGCAGTTCATGGCGCTCGACTGCGTCGCCGACGGTGTTGGCAGGATCACCGAGACGATTTTCGAGAACCGCTTCATGCACGTGCTCGAATTGCAGCGGCTGGGAGCGAAGATCGACATCGAGGGCAACACTGCGATCGTGCAGGGAGTGCCGACGCTGTCGGGCGCGCGTGTGATGGCGACCGATCTGCGCGCGTCGGCAAGCCTGGTGATCGCGGGGCTGGTGGCGGAGGGCGAGACGGTCGTCGACCGCATCTACCATCTGGATCGCGGGT
>JBAIYN010000016.1:0-3144 GCA_037915775.1 Burkholderiales bacterium
AGTCTGATCGTTGACGGTCTCAGTTCGACCCTATGCAGAAGCTCGATCTTTTCCGAAGCAGTCGTTCAGAAGACACCGTAGATCGGCCGCTCAACGATTGAGCTCACACGCGCGTGGAAGCCGGCGAAGCCCGTTCTTCCTAGCAAAGCGGGTACAGCGAAGGCGTCTTCCCGTGCCGTCTATTGAGTAGGGCCGTGCCCCTGAACCCGCTTGAGGCGCGCGAGTTCGTCTGTTGGTGGGCAGGACACTTGGACCAGGTCGAACCTGTGCCCAACGATGATAGGCAACCACGGCACTGCAGCGCGCCAAAGATTGTCAGGGTCGGCCTGGACGAGGACGCAGAGACGCTCGTTGCTCTTGGCGACAACCTCGAGCGTTCCGGGCCTAGACGGCAGTCCGTGAAGCGGGGTCGACATGGTCTGAACGAAGAAGGCGTATTGGCCGGCGGGCAAGTGCATGACAGCGTACTCACCCACGTTCAGGACAAGACGGGTGTACTGGTCGAACCCGACCGCCGCTGGCAACAGCGCAGAATTTGCAATGTCTGGCCGAATGAAGACGATTTCTGCCCGGTCAGTCTCCGTTGTGGGAGGCAGCGTCGCTCGTGGCGGTCCGTAGCAAGCCGACAACGCAACAAGGGTAAGCAGAGGTGCGATGCGTGTACCGAAGAGCGCTCCATTTCGAAGTGAGGCCCTGAGCATGACGCCTAGCCAGATACCCCAGTCAGTCTAGGCGAGTAAAGGTCAACGGCACGCGAACCAGGTCGCGGTCGAGACCGCCGTCATTGAAGCGTGTGTAGTACAGGTAGGGCGTCTGGCCTGCCCGCTCGAAGTTGATGCTCGTATCCGAGTGGTCGATGAGCGATGGATACAACGTGGGCAACGTCTCGACCGCGCCGGGGCCGGGGGTAACCGTAGGGCAGTAAGTCAGCTTCGCTTCGACGAGCAACTGCGGGTCACTCCAATGAATCAGATCCGTCGAGAGCGAGAAGAAGAATCCGCACACATTGCGCCCCTCGACCTGTCCGCCTGTCGGAGCCACCAGGACGTATCGACTCAAGTATGTGCTGTAGACGATGTGCCCGCCGCCCATGCCGTCGATCCGCCTACTAAGAAATGTGCACATGGGCGCCGCGCTGCCGGTCACGTATGGGCTCGTCATGCGCAAGTTGAAGCCGCTGCCGTCCCAGGCGCGCCAGCTGGCCGGGTCGTCCAGCCTGTCCGTGCGCAGGACGCACAGCCCTCGGCTGTCGGAGAACTTGGTTGGGAAAAGCTCAATCAGCGAGTAGTAGTAGCCGTCACCGGCCTGCACGATGTTCGTCGGCGCCCTGTAGCCCTCAGCAAACCAATAGCCGGAAGGTGACGTCGCGCCGGGAGGCGGCGGCACCCAAGCATTGGGCGCTGGCGCTACAACGTGCTGCGGCGGAGACGGTTTAACGAATGACCTGCCACCGTCATCGGACATCGCATACGTAATCGAGTTGTACCAGCATGGGTTGCCGGGCGAGGGGTCCCCCACGCGGCAAGTACTCGAAACAGCGTCGTGGAACTCGTTGTGAATCAGCGCATGCCAGCGAGTGCCTTCTCGATACACGACCCATAGCCACTCCCAGTTCTCATATGACTCCGGAGTTCGAAGGTCGGCTGATACGAGCGCAGGCCGATTACAGACGCGCCGGAGTGAGCTGAAGTCAGCGCCGCGGCTCAAATAGTGACGCGGTGCATTGCCATCAATCAGCACCAAGCTGCCATCTTCAGCGCGCACCATTCGAGGCGGCTGATCGGGCGTGTCCAGGTCCCAGCAACGTTCGGTCGAATAGGTGAACACGACCTCCTTGGTCGAGCCGACGGTCGCGATCACCCGCAACGGCATCACGGTGAACGCCTGCGTGCCCGACACGCCGCCAACTATTGCCGTCGCGACCAGGCTTCCCGTCGAAAAGGTTTGCAGCAGCCCGTTCGCCGAGACGGCGCCGATATTCGGGTCTGAAACGGACCACGTCACGTTGGCATTGGGGATGAGGTTGCCGGCCGGATCGCGCGCGTCGGCGGTCATCTGCACTGTGTCGCCTTCCTTCGGCGTCAGCGTGTCGGCGCTGACGGCGATCGAGGCCAGCGTGTATGCCATTCGTAAGGAGAAGTTCCAGCCACCAGCATTGGCGAGCGTGACCGCGACATAGGTCGTGTCGCCAGCCGCCACGGCTGGAATGCTCAATAGGCCAGTTACCCCGTCATAGGTCACCTCGGCGGCGCTCGGTGGCACCTGCTCCGTCGCGGTGAGCAGTCGAAAGGTGTAGTTGCCAATGTTCAGGAGCGTGACGTTCGTGTAGGTGGCCGCGCCAACCTGCACGGCAGGCAGGGTTAACAGGCCGCTGCGGCCGTCATAGGTCGGCCCCTGCGCGAACGTACCGATCGACACGCAGACCAATGCCGCAGCGATCCACCTCCTGATCGATCTCATCGTCGGCCTCGCGAAAACCCCTCCACCCAACACGCCGGATTCCGCCGCCGCAACAGGCGAAAGCGAGTTTCCTTGTACTGCGCGGGTCGACCGTGTTTGTGACCGCCATCAATGCGACATCGCGGCGGTCAAGCCGACGCGCGCGTTTGTCACAGTCCTTGATGCCGGCACCGGCCGCGAATTGGCACAGCGGCAAGTTTCGCTTGCGAATCGCGCCGGCGAGCGTCCGCTGTTGCGGGTTCTTGGCTTGAGAGTTGAAGGTCCGGAGTTGGCCGACTGCCGAACTCTCGGTCACCGATTGACGAGACACCACCTCGTCGCTAGCGGGCTCTCGCTTGAAGATAGTCGAGCGTAAATGCATGGTCCGCTTGAAGCGCGTGTTCTACCTGCTGCGCGAACACTCGAGCCACGCTGGACTTCAAAGCTGGGAAAGCGCTTCGCACGTCGAAGTGCAAGATCATGCGTGAATGTTCCGGGGACAATTCGACGACCGAGCCGGTGCCTTTTGCGCTGATGGGCATACCCAGGGCGGAGATCTCAACCTCGACATCAACCCGAGCGCCGCCGGCGCGCCTCCATCGAGTATGGTGGTGCATGGCCTGCTTCTTCCCGGAGAGCACACGCGCCCAAACCGGCAGCTTCTCCCGCGCCACCGGAGCTTGGCGATCGAGCTCGACGTCGATC
>JBAIYN010000086.1:0-11199 GCA_037915775.1 Burkholderiales bacterium
CCGACACCGGCGCGACGCTGACCGACCGCCTTGCCCACTTGGGGGCGCGCATGATCGTGCGCGCGTTGCGCGCGGCGGAACGGGGCGAACTGCGCGCGCAGCCGCAACCGGCCGACGGGGTGACCTACGCGCACAAGATCGACAAGCGCGAGGCGTGGCTCGACTGGTCGCGCCCGGCCGACGACCTGGCGCGCCGCGTGCGCGCGTTCGATCCGTTTCCGGTCGCGTGCGGCGAGGTGCGCGGCACGGCCCTGAAGATCTGGCGCGCGCATGCAGAGCCCGGCGCGGGCGCGGCGCAGCCGGGCACGGTGCTCGCTGCGAATGCCGCGGGCCTGCGTGTCGCGTGCGGCACCGGCACGCTCCTGATCACGGAAGTGCAGCGACCCGGAGGGCGACGCCTCGCGACGGCGGAGTTTCTCGCTGGCCATCCGCTGGCGGCGGGAGACATGTTTGCCGCGGCACCGGCGCCGGCATGAACAACGACGCACATGCACCGCCGCTGGCCGACGTATTGCGGGCGGCCGCGGCGGCGTGGGCGCGATTTCGCGCAGGTACGTCGCTGGAGCGGGCGCTCGAACAGGCGCAGCCTTCCGCGGCACCGACGCCGCATCCTCGTCTGGCGGCTGCGGCCAAGGACGTCGTCTACACCGCCACGCGCAATCTCGCGCTGATCGACGCGGCGATCGATCGCCTCGCCGCGCGCATACCGGACGCGCCGGTCGCCGCGCTGATCGCGGTTTCCCTCGGACAGTTGCTGGCGCCGCGTCATGCGGACTACACGGTGGTCGATCAAGCCGTACACGCGGCAAAGGCCGATACGGCCACGTGTGCGGCGAGCGGTTTCATCAATGCCCTGCTAAGGCGCTGGCTGCGCGAGTGTGAATCGCTCAGGCCGGAGCTGGAGCGCGCCGAGGGCGTGCGTTTCAATGCACCGCGGTGGTGGATCGAGCGCGTGCGTGCCGCGCATCCGCAACGCGTCGACGCGATCTTCGATCTGCAGCGGCGGCCGCCGCCGCTGGTGCTGCGGGTCAACCGTCGCCGCACCACGGTCGCCGGGTATCTGGAGCGGCTGCAGCGCATGGGCATCGAGGCGGTGCAGGTCGGCGCGCACGCGGTCCGATTGCACGCGCCAAGGCCGGTCGAGGCAATTCCCGGCTTCGACAGCGGCGACGTGTCGGTGCAGGACGCCGGGGCGCAGCTGGCGGCGGAGTGGCTCGGGGTGAGCGACGGCATGCGCGTGCTCGACGCCTGCGCCGCGCCGGGCGGCAAGACCGCGCAACTGGCGGAAATCGCCGACATCGAACTCGACGCGGTCGAAATCGATGCCGGGCGCGCTGCGCGCATCGAATCCAATCTGGCGCGCACGTCGGCGCGCGCGCACGCCCACATTCGCGTGATCGTCGGCGACGCCTGCGTTCCGCGGACCTTTGCCCCATCGGCGGGCTATCACCGCGTCCTCCTCGACGCGCCCTGCACTGCGTCCGGCATCGTGCGGCGTCACCCTGACATTCCCTGGCTACGCCGACCGGCTGATGTTGCGCAATTAGCAACGTTGCAGGCGGGTTTGGCCGACGCTTTATGGCCGCTGCTCGTGCCCGCTGGTAGATTGCTTTACGTCGTCTGCTCGCTGTTTCCAGAGGAAGGCGCACGCCAGGCCGAGCGGTTTGCTGCCCGCTGGCCCGACGCGCGCGCAGTGTCGCTGACCACGGGTACGCAAGCGATCGTGCAGTTGCTGCCCGGCGAAACCGCCGAAACGTACGGCGGCGCGCTGCCGACCGTGCATGACGGTTTTTTCTTCGCGCTGTTCGAAAAGAGCTGATACCCAGAATGATCCGCGCGGCCTGTCGTATCGAAGACTGCGCCGCGGCGACGCGGATCGCGGCAGCATGCCGCTACGTGCGTGGCATCGCTCTGGCGGCGGCCTTCGCACTCGCCGCGTGGGCCGTGCCCGCCGCCGCTTCGGACCGGATCGTCGTCACCAGCGCCGAACTGCAGACAAGCTCCGATGCGGACGGCGGCGTGGTGCTCGATGCGCAGTTCGATTTCGACCTGCCGCCGGTGCTCGAAGACGCGGTGAATCGCGGCATCGCGTTGTACTTCGTGATCGACTTCGAGCTGTACCGCGAGCGCTGGTACTGGTTCGACCGCAAGCTGGCGGCCGAATCGCTGACCTACCGGCTGACCTACAGTCCGCTGACGCGGCAGTACCGGCTCGCGCGCGGTGCGCTGGCGCAGCCGTTCGACACGCTGGCGGAGGCGATGGGGACATTGCGCCGCGTGCGCAACTGGAAGGTGCTCGAGCGCGGAATAGTCAAGCCTGACGAGGACTATCGCGCCCAGGTGCGGATGCGTCTGGACACCTCCCAGTTGCCGCGGCCGTTCCAGATCAATGCCCTGACCCAGCGCGACTGGACGTTGGCGTCGGATTGGCGCAATGTCCCCGTGAGTGCTGACCTGGGACGTTAGTCCCGGCCCGGCATCGCGATTCCTGCGCGACCCCACCGAGACATGTCCCGCGCATTGAGGTACGGCTTCATCGGCGCGCTGGCGCTCGGCGGCGTGCTGCTGTTCCTGCTCGCTTCGGCGAGCAGCAACGTGCAGGCCTTCGAGCGCCACTATCCGCTGCTGCTCGCCATCAACGGCGCGGTCGCGCTGCTGCTGTTCGTGTTCGTGATCGCGCTGGTCGTGCGGGTGGTGCGGCGCTACCGCGCGCGCCGGTTTGGCGCGCGGCTGATGGCGCGCTTCGCTCTGGCCTTCGCGCTGATGGGCGTGCTGCCGGGCGTGCTGATCTACGTGGTGTCGGTGCAGTTCCTGTCGCGCACGGTGGAGTCGTGGTTCAACGTGCGCGTCGACCGCGCGCTGGAGTCCGGTCTATCGCTCGGACGCGCGGCACTCGAGGCGCAGCTGGCTGACGTGACCTCGAAGGCGCGCGTGATCGCGCTCGAACTGGCCGACGCGCCGGAATCGGCGCAGCTGGCCGTGCTCGACCGCGCGCGCGAGCGTGCCGGCATCCAGGAGGCGCTGCTGATAACGGCGACCGGCCAGGTCATCGGCACCGCGGGCGGCATGCCGACCGAGCTGGCGCCGGAGCTGCCGTCGGCAGCGCAGATGCGGCAGGCGCGCCTGCAGCGCGGCTTTTCGGTGATCGAAGGCGATCCGCTCGCGACCGAACCGCGCTCCGGACTGCGCACGCGGGTGATCATGCCGATTCCATCCAGCGGCCCGGATTCGTCGCGCGCGCTCGATTTCTCGCTCGGGGCCGGGGCCTCCTCGGACCGCGGCGCGCGCGCGCTGCTGCCGCGTACGAGCGAACAGCGCTTCCTGCAGCTGATCCAGCGCGTCCCCGCCAGCGTCGCCGCCAATGCGGAGGGGCTGCAGAGCGGCTATCGCGACTATCAGGAGCTGTCGCTTTCACGCGTCGGGCTGCAGCGCATCTACACCGTCACGCTCACGCTGACCCTGCTGCTGGCCATCTTCGCCGCGATCGCGTCCGGGGTGCTGCTGGCGAGTTCGATGACCGCGCCGCTGCTGCAGGTCGCGGAAGGGACGAAGGCGGTGGCGGAAGGGGATTTCCGCCCGGTGCGCGAGTTCGCCGGCAGCGACGAGCTGAACCTGCTGACGCAGTCGTTCAACGCAATGACGCGCCAGCTGGCCGAGGCGCGCGACGCGGTGGAAAAGCGCTCGCGGGAACTCGAGAACGCGCGCGCGTTCCTGGAACGCGTACTGACCAACTTGTCGGCCGGTGTGCTGGTGCTCGACAAGGACTTCCGCCTGGTCACGGCCAACTATGGGGCAAGCCTCATCCTCGGCTTGCCGCTGGCAAGCCGGACCCACGAGCGCCTCGACGCGCTGGCGCCGCGCCTGGCGGAACAGGTGGGCGCCGCATTCGGCGAGCAGGCGCTTGCCGCGGAGCCCAACGAGTCGTGGCAGCGACAGATCGAGCTTCCGCGCGTGCAGGCCGCCGGCGAGGGCGAGCCGCTCGCCCTGCTGGTGCGCGGCTCGCCGCTGCCGCTCGACGACGGACCGGGCTACGTCGTGGTTTTCGACGACATCACCCAGGTGATTTCGGCGCAGCGCGCGGTGGCCTGGGGCGAAGTCGCGCGCCGCCTCGCGCACGAGATCAAGAATCCGCTGACGCCGATTCAGCTTGCCGCGGAGCGGCTGCAGATGAAGCTCGCCGACAAGCTGCCGCCGGAGCAGGCGAGCGTGTTGGTGCGCGGCGCGGCCACGATCGTCAGCCAGGTGGCCGCGATGAAGAGGATGGTCGACGATTTCCGCAAGTACGCCGCGGTGCCGCCGGCGGATCTGGTGCCACTCGACCTGAATCCGCTGATCGAGGAGGTCGCCCAGCTGTACGAAAGCGGATCGCCGACCAACGGCGGCGGCATCACGCTGCAGCTGGAAAGCGGTCTGCCGCGCATCGAGGGGGATGAAACGCAGTTGCGCCAGATCATTCACAACCTGATCGTCAACGCGCAGGATGCGCTGTCGCTTGCCCCGGCGGAGCGCCCGTCGCGGATCATCTTGCGCACCGAGACCGTGACGGTGCGCGAGCCGGGCGCAGCGCCGGCAGCGGCGGTCCGTCTGACGGTCGAGGATAACGGGCCGGGTTTCGCCGCGCATATACTTAAGCGCGCCTTTGAGCCCTATGTGACGAGCAAACCGAACGGCACGGGCCTGGGTCTGGCAATGGTGAAGAAAATCGTGGATGAACACGGCGCCCGCGTCGAACTCTTCAACCGCACCGGCGGCAACGCCGGTGCGTCCGTCGTGATCGTGTTCCGCCGCCTGGCGGCGACCGCGGACACGCGCAACTCGAATTCAGCGACGAGCGCGGACGACGCCCGGCGGCGTGTCCGTCTCGTCGGCAGGTGATATGGCAAACATCCTCGTCGTCGACGACGAAGTCGGCATTCGTGAACTGCTGTCGGAAATCCTCTCCGACGAGGGGCATGTCGTGTTCACCGCCGAAAACGCGTCGGTGGCGCGCGCGGTACGGCAGTCCGAGCCGCTCGATCTCGTGCTGCTCGACATCTGGATGCCCGATACGGATGGCGTCACGCTGCTGAAGGAGTGGGCCTCGGGTGGCCAGCTGACGATGCCGGTGATCATGATGTCCGGCCATGCCACCATCGACACCGCAGTGGAGGCGACCCGCTTCGGTGCGCTCGATTTCCTCGAGAAGCCGATTGCGCTGACGCGTCTGCTGACGGCGGTGAAGAGCGGAATCGAGCGCGGCCGCCTGATGCGGAATCTGCGCGCGAGCGTGGCGGTGCCGGTCCAGCCGCAACACGTCGAGCCGCCCATCGAACCCGCCGCCGTTCCGCAGGCCGCGCCGGTCGAGCGCGGCCAGGTGCGCACCACGACCGCCGCTTCCGGCCAAACCGTCGTGAGCGCATCGACGGTCAGCCTCGATCAGCCGCTGCGCGAGGCGCGCGACCACTTCGAGCGGGTCTACTTCGAGTATCACCTGGAGCGCGAGCGCTACAGCATGACGCGGGTGGCCGACCGTGCCGGCCTGGAGCGCACCCACCTGTACCGCAAGCTGAAGCAGCTCGGCATCGAACTTGCGCGCAGCAATCGGCGCAACGACCGGGCCGGCGCGGCAGCACTCGCCGGACACGAGCCGACCGATTCGACGGCGGATACCACCGCCGATCGTGAGCTGGGATAGGCGGGCCGTCCCGCAGTCGCGCGGCGGAGCGTGAAGATCATCGTCCTGGGCGCCGGGCGGCGTGACACGCGGCTGCGGCCGAATGCGTGGCCGTAGCCGGCGCGGGCGGATCAGTTGCCGCCGATGTACAGATCCGACAGCAGCGCGCGCACGCCGTCCTTGGTCATCATGTGGTCCTTGACCATCTTCGTATCGTTCGCCATCTTCGTCATCGACTTGTCGTACATCTGACCCATCGCGTTGACGAACTCCTGCCTCGTCACCATGCCGTCATTGTTCTTGTCCGCCATCTTGATGAAATCGTCGACGCGAATCTGCGTCGCGCCTTGCGCATGGGCGGGCGCGGTCGAGATCAACGTGGCCAAGGTCAGAGCCGAGGCGGTAAGCATTCGCAGTTTCATGGAGGTTCTCCCGTTAAGTAGCTGGTTTGAGCGAGGCGAGGCACGCCTCGCACCGAACCGGTTTGCCAATCTCGATTCCGTCGCGGCATCGCGGTTCGCCTGATTCGTCGCAGAAACCGGGAAACCATTACACCGGCCGATCGTGCGTGCGCGACCGCGCAGCGCGCCGCGGTCGGCGGCGCATAATCTTCTCCCGACCTCCGCCACGCTCTCCGATTGCGAAATCTCGGTGTGTACGTTCGCGATGCTGCTCGGCCGCCCCGAGCTGATGTCGGTGCTGTTGACTCCGGCTTTCTGGCGCAAATGAGCGCGCTGGTATCGATCCGGGTCGCGCGCGGCGCCGATGCGCAGCAGGCGGCGCTGAGCGATTGGCTTGCTTCGACCGCAGGGGTAGGCTCTCATGTCAGCGAGCATGCGGCAGTCATCGTCGAAGGCGGCTTTGCGGACTTCACCGTGCCGGACCGCGTGGTCGTCGAGCGGATCGCCGGGTGTCCGTGCTGCGTCGGGCAGGTGGCGCTGCGCGTGACCGTCGCGCGTCTGTTGCGCCGGCATCGACCGCAGCACCTGCTGCTCTTGCTGTCGAGCGCAGACCACGTCGAGCGCGTGCGGCGCCTGCTCGGCTAAGGAGATTTTGCGGCCGCGGTGCGGCTGCCGGATTCCAACCATGCCCCAGATTCGCGTTAACGGAATCGATATCCACTACCGGATCGACGGCGACGGCGCGCCGACTCGGCCGTGGATCGTCTTCAGCCACTCGCTTGCCTGCGACCATACGCTGTGGGATCTGCAGGCGGAGGCATTCAGCCGTGCGCTGAACGTATTGCGCTACGACATCCGCGGCCACGGCGCTTCGAGTGCGCCCGCGGGCAGTTACACGATGGAGCAGCTGGCTGAAGACCTGAAGGGCCTGCTCGATGGCCTGAAGATCCAAAGCTGCCATTTCGTCGGCATCTCGCTTGGCGGAATGATCGGCCAGCTGGCCGCGCTGCGCTGGCCGTTGCGATTCGCGTCGCTGACGCTCGCCGACACGACCAGCCGATACGCCCCCGAAGCGCGCGTGATCTGGGAGCAGCGGATCGCCGCCGTGATGACGCCGCAGGGCATGAATGCGGTGGTGCCCGCGACGCTCGAGCGCTGGTTCACCGCCGGTTTCCGCCAGATGCGACCCGACGTCACCGCGAAGATCGGCGCGCTGATTCGTGCCACGCCGGTGAACGGCTACACGGGTTGCGCGCGTGCGATCGCCCAGTTGAACCTGACCGCGCGCCTGGATGCGATCGCCTGTCCGACGCTGGTGATCGTCGGAGACGAGGACCACAGCACGCCGCTGTCGATGGCCGAGGAAATCCTGCGCGCGATTCCCGATGCGCGGCTGGAGCGCATTCCGAACGCGTCGCACCTGACGTGCGTCGAACAGCCGGATCGGTTCAACGCGGCACTGCGCAAATTCCTGCTGCGCGCGACCTGATTGCCCGGGTCGGCCGTCCCCGGGGACTTGAGAAATCCCGCCGGGACCCGATATTCATCACAAAGCGGGCGGGTCCACCGGGTGGACGGCAGGCGCGTTAAGGAACATATGAACACGATCTACAACAGTCAGCATTTTTGCGTGATCGAGTTCCCCTCATCCAGCCAGGACGGGGACAGGGCTCCGGGCGGCTTCGAAATCATGGACAAGCAGCTGCGGCGCGAGATCTTCCTCGGCGGCAGGGATGCCGAGCAGTTCCGGCTGAGCGTGCAGAAGCTGATTTCCAGCGAACCGTCGGCGGACGACGTCGACGATTTCCTCGCCGGCTACAGCGGGCTGATGACGACGCCGCTGACGTTGCACTGACAGCGGGCGACGCTTCGTCACGCCGACTGCCTGGCGTGCGTTTCGCGTGTCAGCAGCAAGAGCACGAACGCCAGCGCGATCCAGGCGAACAGGAAAGTCAAGGCCGGCCGGAACGCGCTCAGGTCGTACTGGCGGACGCCGTCGACGATGGCTCCGTTCCAGTGCGCATCCAGGATCAGCCCGATCACCGGCATCTGGACCAGCGTGCCGAGCATGACGCCGGCGTTGGCGACGCCGGTGGCCGCGCCCTGCAGGTGAGCCGGCACGGATTCCTTCACGTACGCGAACGACAGCGCCATCGACGCGGTGCCAAAACTCGCAACGAGAAGCGCCGGCACCAATAACCACAACGATCCGGCGGGAAACAGCGCGAGCGCGCCGAAGCCGGTCACCAGCATCGCGCTGCCCAGCGCGAACGGCCGCTTGCGCAACTGCCAGCGGTCGGACAGTTGCCCGAACACCGGCGCGCCGAGCGCGAACAGCACCAGCATCGCCGACGTGATCGTCGACGCCTGCTTGACGCTGAGCGCGTGCTGCTGCACGAAGAACGGCACGCCCCACAGGCCGGTGAACGCGAGGAACGCGCCGCTGGTGCCTGAATTCACCATCGTCAGCAGCCACGTGTTGCGGTGGCCGAGCACCTCCATCAGGCCGGCGACGACCGGGCTGCGCGCGGCAGCGCGCAGCGGCAGCCCGGCGGGCGCGAAGCTGCGGTAGCGCCGATCGAGCGGATCGTCGCGCATGAAGAGCCTGATCGCCACCGAAAGCGCAAGGACCAGCACGCTCGACGCGGCGATCACCGCACGCCAGCCGAATGCGTCTGCCAGCACGCGCAGCGGCGGCCCGGCCAGGATCGCGCCCAGCGTTCCGATCGCGAGCGAGAGCCCGGACAGCACGCCGAAGCGGTGCGGGGCGAACCAGTGCGTGACCAGCTTCAGCATCGACACCCACGCCATGCCGTGCGCCGCGCCGATCAGTGCGCGGCCGAGGCTCGCGAGCGCCACGCTGCCGCTCAGCGCGAACAGCAGCGATCCGGCGCCGGCCAGCGCGCTGCCGGCGACGAACAGCCGCGACGGACCGAAGCGGTCGACCAGGATGCCGGTCGGGATCTGCATCGCGGCGTACGCGTAGTAGTAGAAGGCGGAAAGATTGCCGAGCGCTGCCGCGGACAGCCCGAAGTCGCGCATCAGGTCCGGCGCCAGCGAGGCCGGCGTGATGCGCTGGAAGAAACCGAACAGGTAGAACGCCGCGGCGAGCGACCAGGTGAAATAGCTCAGTCGCGCCGGCGGTTCACGCATTGCGCGCAATCCGTTCGGGCGATGCCGCGCCCGTTCACAGCTGCTGCCACGGCAGTCCCGCGACGCGCCAGCCGTTCATCGTGCTGCGATGGTGATTGCGATCCAGGTCGCCTTCGAAGCCTTCGAGCACGTTGGTGACGTCGCTGAAGCCGGCCGCCTCGAGCGCCGCGGCCGCTTCCAGCGTGCGCCGTCCCGAGCGGCAGATCAGCAGGATCGGACGATTGCGGTCGCCGGCCGCCTCCTTCATCACGCCTTCGACGAAGCGCGGATTGCGCGCGAAGTCCGGCGCCGTCTGCCACTCGACGTTGATCGCGCCGGTCGGATGGCCGACGTAGTAGTACTCGAACTCGGTGCGGCAGTCGATCAGCAGCGAGTTCGGGTTGTTCTGCAGGATCTCGTAGGCCTCGCGTGGCTTGGCGTTCTTCACGGTCGCGGCTCCGAAGCGGCGGAGACTGTCATTATCCGCGTTGGCCAGCGCCAGGTTCGGGCAGATACCGCGCGACGCCGCGCGGCCCTCCTCTACAATGGCGCCCCCAAGGACCCGCGATCTACACGCGCCCCTCCGATGAACGCCACCGAGCGCACCCTGCGCGATCTGCTCGCGCGCCGCATCCTGATCCTGGACGGCGCGATGGGCACGATGATCCAGCACCTCAAGCTGACCGAGGCGGATTTCCGCGGCACGCGCTTCGCCGATCACGAAGTCGATGTGCGCGGCAACAACGAGTTGCTGCTGCTGACGAAGCCCGATGTCGTGCGTGAGATTCACGACGGCTACCTCGCGGCCGGCGCCGACATCATCTCGACCAACACCTTCAGCGGCACGTCGATCGCGCAGCACGACTACCGGATGGACCATCTCGCCTACGAGATGAACGTCGCCGCCGCGCGCATCGCGAAGGAGGCGGCGGCGCAGTTCGCGACCGCGGAGAAACCGCGCTTCGTGGCCGGCGCGCTCGGCCCGACGCCGAAGACCGCGTCGATCTCGCCCGACGTCAACGACCCCGGCGCGCGCAACGTCACGTTCGACGAGTTGGCCGCATCCTACGGCGAGCAGGCGCGCGGCTTGCTCGACGGCGGCGCCGACATCCTGCTGGTCGAGACGATCTTCGACACGCTGAACGCCAAGGCGGCGATCTTCGCGATCGAGACGGAGTTCGAGCGGCGTGCCCGGTTGGGTGAACCGCGCGCGCCGGTGATCATCTCCGGCACCGTGACCGACGCGTCGGGCCGCATCCTGTCAGGGCAGACGGTCGAGGCGTTCTGGCATTCGGTGCGGCATGCGCGGCCGCTCGCGGCGGGGCTGAATTGCGCGCTCGGCGCCGCGCTGATGCGGCCGTACATCGAGGAGTTCGCGCGCATCGCCGACGTGTTCATCAGCGTCTATCCGAACGCGGGCCTGCCGAACCCGATGTCGGAGACCGGGTTCGACGAGACGCCGGACGTCACCTCGAGCCTGCTGCGCGAGTTCGCGCAGGCGGGTTTCGTCAACATCGCGGGCGGCTGCTGCGGCACCACGCCCGAGCACATCCGCGCGATCGCGCAGGCGATCGACGGTCTCGCGCCGCGCGTGGTGCCGGCGGCGCCGCGCGCGCTGCGGCTGTCCGGGCTGGAGCCGCTCACGATCACCGACGAGTCGCTGTTCGTCAACATCGGCGAGCGCACCAACGTCACCGGCTCCAAGGCCTTCGCGCGTCTGATCCTCGCCGAGCAGTACGAGCAGGCGATCAGCGTCGCGCGCCAGCAGGTCGAGAACGGCGCGCAGGTGCTCGACGTCAACATGGACGAGGCGATGCTCGATTCCGTGAAGGCGATGACGCGCTTTCTGAACCTGATCGGGGCGGAGCCCGACATCGCGCGCGTGCCGGTGATGATCGACAGCTCCAAGTGGTCGGTGATCGAAGCGGGGCTGAAGTGCGTGCAGGGCAAGTGCATCGTCAACTCGATCTCGCTGAAGGAAGGCGAGGCGGAATTCATCCGCCAGGCCACGCT
>JBAIYN010000245.1:0-2361 GCA_037915775.1 Burkholderiales bacterium
AGCGCTACGGCCGCCCGCGCGTGATGGATCGCCGCGTCCCGATCGGCTGCATGCAGGCCGCCGCGGCTGAAGCGCACGTGAAAGCACCAGGCCAGCGTCGCGTGCGCGACCGCATAGTCCGGGTCGAGCTCGAGCGCTTTGGTGAGCAATGGAATCGCCGGTGCGCTCGAATCCGGCATCAGCCTGTAGACGTAAGGCAGCGCGCGCAGCACGAGGTCATACGCATCGAGCGTATCGGGGCGTTTGCGGCGAATACGCTCGACCTCGGCGCGGCGCAGCCCCGGCTCGATCGCGCCGACGACGCTGACGGCGATCTCGTCCTGCAGCGCGAAGAGGTCGCCGAGGCGCCGGTCGAAGCGTTCGGCCCAGATCTGCGTGTTACCCGCGGTCTCGATCAGATGTGCAGAGATGCGGATTCGGTCGTCCGCCCGACGCAAGCTTCCCTGCAGCAGGTAGCGCACATCGAGCTCGCGGGCAATCTGGGCGACGTCCGCGCTGCGCATCCGGTAGGCGAAGCTCGAGTGGCTGGCGACGACGGACAGCCACTTGACGCGCGACAGCCCGGTAATGATGTCTTCCACGACGCCGTCGACGAAGTACTCCTGCGCCGGATCCTCGCCAAGGTGAACGAAGGGCAGCACCGCGATCGAAGGGCGATTGGCCTGCGAATTCGGGCCGGCGGCCACAGGCGGCGGTGCGCCCTCATGGTCAACGCCCAGCAGCCGATAGCCCTTCGCCGGCACTGTCACCAAGTGCACGGCGCCGCTGGTGTCCTGCGCAAGCACCTTGCGCAGTGCCGAGACGTGCACCTGCAGGTTGTTCTCTTCCACGACCAGCCCGGGCCAGACCTGCGCCATCAGTTCGTCCTTCGTGACCACCGCGC
This sequence comes from Burkholderiales bacterium, assembly GCA_037915775.1. Classification (GTDB taxonomy): domain Bacteria; phylum Pseudomonadota; class Gammaproteobacteria; order Burkholderiales; family Burkholderiaceae_F; genus JAKOQB01. The sequence goes on from JBAIYN010000245.1 coordinate 884, forward strand.
CGCGGGCTTGCGCAAGCACGCCGAGGATCGCGAGCGCCTTGCTCTTCAGCTCGATCTCGACGCCCTCGTGGGTCAGCCGGCCGCGTGCGAGATCGAGCCGGAAGCTGCCGATGTCGATTTCCTGCTGCTCCATATCCGACTCAGACCGTGTCCCGCATCGCCTCGAAAATTAAGGTCCTGAACCAAGGACCTGCAGCCACGCAAGCCGCAGGATGTCGACGAGGCCGCAGGGCGCCTTGAACGTACACCAAAAGGAGCAATGGATGCGATCCCCCGACATCACGCCGGTTCAGAGACCGCCGCAAAGTCCTGGGATCGCGAGACTCGCTTCGACGGGGAACCAGAGTGGACGCTGACCTCAGCGGCGGTGCGCCGCGAATCGAGCGGACGATGCTCGTGTCGGCCTTCGACACGGTGGTGGCATCGCGCAAGACGATCCGGGCATTCCGACCGGACTCCGTGCCGCGGCAGGTCGTCGCAGACATTCTCGACATCGCCGCGAAGGCCCCGAGCACGTTCAACACCCAACCTTGGCGCACGCACGTCGTGACCGGCGCTGCGAAGGCCGCACTGACGGCAGCGATCCTGGCGGAGAATGCTGCGCGGACGCAACCGGCGTTCTCCCCATTTCCGAATCCGCCGCCCATCGACTGCGCCGCGCGGCAGGAAGATTTCGGTCGTCGCTACTACGGCGCATTGGGCATAGAGCGCAGCGACATGCCGGCGCGTGCGCGGCAGACGGCGCGCAACTACCAGTTCTTCGATGCGCCGGTCGGGCTGATCCTGACCACGGATGCGCGCCTGACGAAGCACAGCTGGGTCGATGTGGGATTGTTCCTGCAAACGCTGCTGCTGGCGTCGCAGGCCCGCGGTGTAAGCACGTGTCCCCAGGTCTCGTTTGTCCGCTACGAGCGCGTCATCGCGCGCCAGCTGGGGCTGGACGACTTCGAATCGGTCGTCTGTGGCGTTTCGATGGGCTATGCCGACGAACGCGCGCCAGTGAATCAACTCGACATGCCGCGCCACCCCCACGACGCATTCACCCGCTGGCACGACGAAGATCCAGCAAGTCTCGGCGACGGCGCCGCGCGATAGCCTCGATCCCGGATGTGCCGGTCGAAGAAAGCGAACAAGGACTGAACTTGTTCCGGTCTGGTCGCCCGGGCAGCCAACCACAGTTCAACGGCGCTTCCACGGACCATTCGAAGTCTCGAGCAGCGTCGACGGCCGACGGTTCTTCCGAGGCTCAGTCCCTCTTTCTGCGGGCGGCATTGCGTCGATCCGAGGGCTCGCCGGCGGGCCGGCAATATGCTCCCCGCCTAGCCTGTATTGGGATCATCCACGGCGGGGCGCATCCAATCGTGCGTTCGAGGGCTGTACCCTTCCGGTTGGTATCGAAAGTCCAGGGACGCATTGAATGTCGCGCCAGTTCAAACCAGTCGCCTTTCAGCCGTACGGAACACGGCGCAACCGGCTGC
>JBAIYN010000045.1:0-1773 GCA_037915775.1 Burkholderiales bacterium
GCACTGCAGCTTGCAGCCGTCGATCGTCACGACGGGGCAGGTGCGGACTCGCTCGCGCGCTTCGTTGTCGCCGAGCACCAGCTTGGACAGGGCCAGCAGGCGTGTCACGTCCGGCCGTAGCACGTCGCACACCTCGTACGCGGCTTCGCGGCTGACCGAGCCGAACGTCTTCCCGATGCCGCTGCACGGCACGATGACGACGCGTTCCTCGTAGCGGTTCATGGTTGGTCAAGTTCCTGTCGGATCTGCGCCTGCATCACGGAGAGGTAGGCTGTCGGGTCAAGGAGGTTGATCCGATCGGCTTCCCAGGCCGTCGCGTGAATGACGGCGAGCCAGCCGTCCCCGTACGGATTCTGGTTGATGACCTCAGCGCCACTCTCGAGTGCGAGATTGACCTCGAGGATTCTGCCCGCGATGGGCAACGCCAGGCTCACATTCACCTTCACGGTTTCCAAGTCGGCGAACTCGTCGCCTGCCACCAGAGCCGTCCCCTTCGCCCTCACGGTGGCAAACGCGACATCCCCGCTGTGCTGCTGCACGAAGTCCGTCACGCCAACCCGGACGCGACTCCCGCCGAGATCTTCGAGCCACACACCGTCTCGAGAGTAGTAACGATCCGTGGCAACCTTGAACGTGAACTTGTCCAGCGTGGTTTCGAGGTACTCGGGCATGAGGTCCCTTCCGGCGATCGCCTCGATTACTGTTCCTTCATGGCCGCTGTCGCCAGCCACGTCGTAATCTCGGCAGCCTGCGGAATGCGGCCCGCCGCCTTCACCTCGCCGTTGATGACAAGGGCGGGGGTCATCATGATCTTGTAGACCGCCATATCCTCGAACTTCTCGACCTTCGTGATCTTCGCCGCCATACCAAGCTGCCTGACCGCCTTCTCAGCCTCTTCATACAGCCGTTTGCAGTTTGCACAGCCCGGTCCGAGCACCTTGATATCCATGGGCACCTCCCCCCTTCACTACCGTTCAAATGCACCGAGCCGGCACTGCGAGCACCGGCTTCGAGAATCCGCGCAGGACCTCCCAGGCGACGCGCGCTACTGCTCTCGCTGACCTCTGGGGGCCCGTCAGACGTGGGCAGGTTCTTCCGCGAACCAGTGCCTGGTCGCGATGCACACGTGGCAGACCGACAGCATCACCGGGACCTCGACAAGAACTCCCACAACCGTCGCCAGAGCGGCGCCCGAGCCCGCCCCGTAGAGCGCGATGGCCGTTGCCACCGCAAGTTCGAAGAAGTTCGACGCTCCGATCAGGGCTCCCGGTGCCGCAACGGCGTAGGGCACTCGGAACAGCCGCATCAGGCCGTACGCCAACGACGCGTTGAAATAGACCTGGATGAGGATGGGAATCGCGATCAGGACGACGTGGAACAGCCGCGTCGTGATGTTCTCAGCCTGGAACGCGAAGATCATCACCAACGTCGCCAGCAGCGCCAAAACCGTCACAGGGTGCAGCACCGCCAGGAAACGGTTGGTGAACCAGTCGATCCCCTTTCGTCGAATCAGTACCGAGCGGCTGATCGACCCTGCCGCCAGGGGAATCACGACGAAGATGACAACGGAGTACAGGAGCACCCGGAACGGTACCTCGAGCCCGGCCGCACCCGAGACGAGGAACTTCACGATGGGCGCAAACGCCACGAGCATGATCAGGTCGTTGACCGACACCTGCACCAGCGTGTACGCGGGATCGCCATCCGACAGGTACGACCAGACGAAGACCATTGCGGTGCACGGAGCCGCCGCGAGGATGATGACGCCCGCGG
>JBAIYN010000187.1:0-1946 GCA_037915775.1 Burkholderiales bacterium
GAGCCGGCTGGAACCGCCCCGCGACCTGCCCAGGCCCCCGGCGGGCGAGGCCAGGTTCCTCATCGACCAGACGGTGGACAACATCGTCTATCGCGACCTGAAGACCGCCTTCCGGTTCAGCGGCGACGATCAGTACGTCGAGGTGAGCAACGCCGGGACCAAGCAGCCGGTGGTGGCCGACGCGGTCTGGTTCCTCCGCGACGGCAAGGCCTCGGCCCCCGTGGTCATCGACGACCGCCAGGCCGAGGGACGCGAGCGCTGGCAGCCGTTCGACGTGGGGCAGTTCCGGCCGTATAAGGACTGTCCGGTTAACGCCGACGGCTCCCGTCGGATCTCATTACTATTTCAGAGGTTAGGCGTGATATCAGTTGTCTTCGATCTGAACGTCAGAGTACCCTTGAGCCATTTCCCACCCTTTGCAACGCCCAGGGAACTGGCTCATGCTCAACGACCGCTACGTCTTTTCCCAACTGATGGACTTTCTGCCCAGGCATCAGTTCGACCGTTGCGTCGCGCGCTATCAGGGCAATCGACGGATTCGCAACTTCTCGTGTTTCGATCAATTCCTCTGCATGGCCTTCGCTCAATTGACCTATCGCGAGAGCCTGCGGGACATCGAAACCTGCCTCCGCGCCCTTCACACAAAGCTCTACCACGCGGGCTTTCGAGGCACGATCGCACGGAGCACGCTGGCCGATGCCAACGAACACCGCGACTGGCGCATCTACGCGGATTTCGCTCACGTCTTGATCGCCCACGCACGGCGGTTGTACCAGGCCGACGACTTCGGCGCGCAACTGGAGCAAACCGCATACGCGCTGGATTCCACGACCGTCGACCTCTGCCTGACGCTCTTCCCTTGGGCACGATTCCGTCGCCGCAAGGGTGCCGTCAAACTGCACACGCTCATCGACCTGCGCGGGAATATCCCTTGTTTCGTGCGGATTACTCACGGCAAGGTCCACGACGTCAAAGTCCTCGACACCTTGCCGATCGAGGTCGGCGCCTTCTATGTGATGGACCGGGGGTATCTCGACTTCGGCCGACTCCATCGTTTGACGCTGGGCCTGGCGTTCTTTGTGACGCGCGCCAAGACCAACCTCGACTTCAGTCGGCGATCGTCCCGGCGCGTCGACAAGACCACAGGACTGCGCAGCGATCAAACGATCGTTCTGAATGGTCCGAAGACGTCGAAGCTGTACCCCGACCCCTTGCGCCGCATCAGCTACTGCGACCCCGAGACGGGCAAACGGTTCGTGTTCTTGACCAACAACTTCGACCTGCCGGCATTGACGATCGCGAAGATCTATAAATGTCGGTGGCAAGTCGAGCTGTTCTTTCGATGGATTAAGCAACATTTGAGAATAAAATCATTCTATGGGACATCGCCGAATGCTGTAAAGGCGCAAGTCTGGATCGCGATTTCGGTTTATGTACTGGTGGCCATCGTTCGAAAGGAATTGAAGGTGGAGCGCTCGCTGGGTGAAATCCTGCAAATTTTGAGCGTCACGCTTTTCGAGAAAACCCCTATTTTTGAGGCACTTTCGATCGAAAAACCCGGTTTTGACGATACCACAGGCCATAACCAGTTGCCACTGTTTGACTTATAACCGGACAGACCTGACGCGTCGTGTTGAATCCGCGGCGCTGCCGGGGGGGGCAGGGGGGGGCGAGCCTGCCGGGATGGGTCGCTCGGAAGGACGTTCGGGCGGTGCGGGACGCTGGGCGCGGAGGGCCTGAAGCTCGGCCTCGAGCTGCTCGGCCCGGCCGGCCGCCGCGCGTTGCTCGCGCAGGACCTCGGCCAGCCGGCGCTGGAGTTCGGTCCGCGCGGCGTCGCCGCTATTGGCTCGATCCCGCTCGGCCTGGAGCTCCTGCCTCGCTGCCTCCAGGTCACGTTGGTGCTGCTGGGCCTCGGCGTCGCGGTCCTGTCGGAGGCGGTCGCGCTC
>JBAIYN010000339.1:0-9228 GCA_037915775.1 Burkholderiales bacterium
AGCGCGCCGCTCCGGCGCAGCAGCGCGCGGCCGACCAGCGTGTACACGACCCAGCACAGCACGCCGCTGAACATCATCAGCTCGCCGGCGCCGATCGCGGTCGAGCCCAGCGTTGCCAGGTCCCCGCGTGAAACGACGATCGCCACGCCGGCGAACGCAACGGCGACGCCCAGCCACTGCCACCAGGCGAAGCGCAGCCGGAAGAAGAGCCACGCTGCGACCGCCGTGAGCGCCGGGTTGGTGGCGATGATCAGCGCGCTTCGCCCGGCCGGCAGGCGCGCCAGCGCGCCGAAGAAGAACGCGTTGTAGGCGAAGATTCCCGTGACGCCGAGCACGGCGATGCCGATCCATTCGCGCCCGCTCGGGCGCGGCAGTCCGCCCTCGCTGCGCCACAGGTACGCGAACAGCGCTGCCGTGGCAACGATGTAGCGCGCCGCGGCGGCGACGAAGTGCGGCAACTCGAGCGCAAGCCGCCGGCCGGCGATGAAGGTCCCGCCCCAGAAGAGCGCCACCAGCACGAGGCGCAGATACAGGCCGGCGCGCAAGGCCGGCGCGGGAGCGGTCGGGGTCGAAACGGCAGACGTCATGGTGATTACTCTGCGCGATTATTCCGCTGCGTCGGCGCGCGCGTGCAGCGACAAGCATTCATGACCCCTGCGATCGCATTGCCACTGCGACATCGCGCCGCTCGGAGCCGCGGCCGGGCGGGGAGCAAGGTTGCGCCCGCCCGCCGCCACGGGCTCACTGCGCGCGCCCGGTGGGCAGCGTAATCGCCGCGAGGCGGGGCACGTGATCCCAGCCGCCGCCCAGCGCACGGATCAGGGCCACCGTCGCGAGCGCGCGCTCGCGCTCGACCTGCGTGGCCGCCCGGCGCGTCGCCAGCACCTGGCGTTCGGCGTCGATCACCTCGAGGTAGTTCACGTAGCCGGCCCGATAGCGGCTCGACGACAGCTCCGCTGCGCGCTGCGCGGATTCGACCGCGCTCGCCTGCTCGTGCGCCTGCTGCGCGAGAATGCGCAGGCCCGACAGCGAATCCTCGACCTCGCGCAGCGCGCCGAGCACGGTCTGCTGATAGCTGGCCGCAGTCTCGTCGAACGCCGCGCGCGCGCCCTGCTCGTTGGCCGCACGGCGGCCGCCGTCGAACACGGTGGCCGCGAGCGCGGTGCCGGCCAGCGGCCCGAGCGCCCAGGTGCGGCTGGACGCGCGGAACAGGTCGCCCGAATTCGCCGCTTCCAGCCCGAGCAGTCCGGTCAGCGTCAGGCGCGGAAACCATGCGGCGCGCGCCACGCCGATGCGCGCGTTGGCGGCGGCCATCGCGCGCTCGGCGGCCGCGATGTCGGGACGGCGCTCGAGCAGTTGCGACGGCAGCCCGGGCGGAATCGCGATCGGTGCGAACGCCAGCGGCCGCGCGGGCAGGTCCAGTTCGGCCGGCGTGCGGCCGACCAGAACGGCGAGCGCGTGTTCCAGTTCGGCGCGCCGGCGCGTCAGCGCCACGCCTTCGGCGCGCGCGGTCGCGAGCTCCGTCTGCGCCCGTGCGACGTCGAGTTCGGCGATCTCGCCGGCCTTGAAGCGCCGCTCGACCAGCGCCAATGCCTGTTCGCGCAGCCGCACGGTGTCGGCAAGCAGCGCGATCTCGGCGTCGAGCCCGCGCAGCGCGAAATAGCTCTGCGCGACGTCGGCCTGGATCGCGAGCAGCAGCGACGCGTAGAGCCTCTCCGTCTGAGCGACGTCGGCGCGCGCTGCGGCGACCTCATTGGCGACGCGGCCGAACAGATCCACCTCGTAGCTGGCGCCAAGCTGCGCGCGGTACAGCGTCTGCGCCGGAACGTCGGCGCCGGCCGGCAGACCGAGCGACGCGGGCGACGCGCGCAGGCGCGTTGCGCCGGCGCCGGCTTCGACGGTCGGAAAGCGCTGCGATTCTGCGATACCGGCCGCCGCGCGTGCCTGCGCCAGCCGTGCCAGCCCTGCCTTCAGCGTCAAGTTGGCGCGCGCGGCGTCCGCCTGCAGTTCGTCGAGTTTCGCGTCGGCGAAGACGGTCCACCATTGGCCGCGCTCGCTCGCCTCGCTCGGTTCCGCGCGCTTCCATTGCGCCGACTCGGGCACGTTTTCCTTGAATGCGTTGCCGACGTGCGCGTCGGGCCGCTGGTACGTCGGCGCCACGCTGCAGGCGGCGAGCAGCAGTGCCGCGACAAGCGTCGTGGCGGAATGTGAAATTCTCATTGCGTGTTCTCCGAAGACTTTGTTCACCACAGAGGACACAGAGAGCACAAAGATGTGAGTGTCATGCCCGCGCAGGCGGGCATCCAGGGACGTTCCAAGCGCACTGGATTCCCGCTTGCGCGGGAATGACACAGCGGTGTGGTCTGCTCTGTGCTCTCTGTGTTCTCTGTGGTTAGAAATGCATTTCACTCCTCGCGCGGAGCAGCCACCGCCGCGGCGGGCAGCGCGCCGCCGGCGGGCTTGCGTGCGAAGCGCTCGGCGAGCGTGCGCAACAGCACGTAGAACACCGGCGTCAGCACGAGGCCGAAGAAGGTGACGCCGAGCATCCCAGAGAACACCGCGATGCCGATCGCGCGCCGCATCTCGGCGCCGGCGCCGATCGAGAACGCGAGCGGCACCACGCCCATGATGAACGCGAACGACGTCATCAGGATCGGCCGCAGCCGCAGCCGGCTCGCCTCGATCGCGGCCTGCACGATCGATCGGCCGGCGCGCTCGAGATCGCGCGCGAACTCGACGATCAGGATCGCGTTCTTCGCCGCCAGACCCATCAGCACGACGAACGCGATCTGCGTGAACACGTTGTTGTCGCCGCGCGTCGCCCACACGCCGGCAATCGCGGCCAGCAGCGCCATCGGCGCGATCAGGATCACCGCCAGCGGCAGCGTCCAGCTCTCGTACAGCGCCGCCAGCACCAGGAACACCAGCAGCACCGCGAGCGGGAACACGATCACCGCGGTGTTGCCGGCGAGGATCTCCTGGTAGGTCAGTTCGGTCCACTCGAACGCGATGCCCTTGGGCAGCACTTCGCGCGCGATGCGCTCGGCCGCGGCCTGTGCCTGCCCGGAGCTGAAGCCCGGCGCCGGCCCGCCGTTGATGTCGGCTGCGGTGTAGCCGTTGTAGCGCATCACGTTGTCCGGGCCGAAGCTGGGAGACACGTTCAACAGCGCCGCCAGCGGCACCATCTCGCCGCGGTCGTTGCGCGTCTTCAGCCGGCCGATGTCCTCGGCATGCGCGCGGAACGGCGCATCGGCCTGCAGCTTCACCTGATAGGTGCGGCCGAAGCGGTTGAAGTCGTTCACGTACAGCGACCCCAAGTAGACCTGCATCGTGTCGAACACGTCGCTCACCTGCACGCCGAGCTGGCGCGCCTTCACGCGGTCGACGTCGGCATACAGTTGCGGCACGTTGATCCGGTAGCTGCTGAACACGCCCGCCAGCTCCGGCGTCTGGTACGCCTTGCCGATGAACGCCTTGGTCGCCGCGTCGAGCGCCTCGTAGCCCGCCGCGCCGCGGTCCTCGATCTGCAGCTTGAAGCCGCCGATCACGCCGAGTCCCGCCACCGGCGGCGGCGGAAACACCATCGTGAACGCGTCCTCGATCGCGCCGAACTGCCTGTTCAGCGCACCGGCGATCGCCGGGCCGGACAGCGCGGGCGAACGCCGCTCGTCGAACGGCTTCAGCGTGGCGAACACGACACCCGCATTCGGGCTGGTGGTGAAGCCGTTGATCGAAAGCCCCGGGAAGGCGACCGCCGCCTCGACGCCCGGTTGCTTCATCACGATCTCGGACATGCGGCGGACGACCGCTTCGGTGCGGTCGAGCGTCGCGCCATCGGGCAGCTGCGCGAAGCCGACCAGGTACTGCTTGTCCTGACTCGGCACGAAGCCGCGCGGCACGGCCTGGAAACCCAGCCACGCCACACCGATCAGCGCCATGTACACGCCTATCACAACCGCCTTGCGGTTCAGCACGCGCGCCACGCCCCCGCTGTACGCGTCGGACGAGCGCCGGAAGAAGCGGTTGAAACCGCGGAAGAACCAGCCGAACGCGAAGTCGATCGCGCGCGCGAAGCGGTCCTTCGGCGCGCCATGCGGCTTCAGCAGCAGCGCCGCCAGCGCCGGCGACAGCGTCAGCGAATTGAAGGTCGAGATCACGGTCGAGATCGCGATCGTCAGCGCGAACTGCTTGTAGAACTGGCCGGTCAGGCCCGACACGAACGCCAGCGGCACGAACACCGCGACCAGCACCAGCGCGATCGCGACGATCGGCCCGCTGACCTCGTTCATCGCCCTGACCGTCGCCTCGCGCGGCGGCAGGCCGGCGGCGATGTTGCGCTCGACGTTCTCCACCACGACGATCGCGTCGTCGACCACGATACCGATCGCCAGCACCAGCCCGAACAGCGACAGCACGTTGATCGAGAAGCCGAACCCGAGCAGCAGCGCGAAGGTGCCGACGATCGACACCGGCACCGCGACCAGCGGGATGACCGATGCGCGCCAGCTCTGCAGGAACACGATCACCACCAGCACGACCAGCAGCACTGCCTCCAGCAGCGTGCGCACCACCGCGGTGATCGAACTCTTCACGAAACGCGTGGTGTCGTAGACGATCTGGTAGTCGACGCCTTCAGGCATATTGCCCTTCAGCTCCGCCATCGCCGCGCGCACGCCGTCGGCGATCGCGAGCGCGTTCGAGCCGGGCGACTGGAAGATGCCGACCGCCACCGCCGGGTTGTTGTTCAGCAGGCTGCGGATCGAGTAGTCGGCCGCGCCGAGTTCGATGCGAGCGACGTCGCGCAGCCGGGTCACCGCACCGTCAGGCGAGGTCTTGATCACGACGTCGCCGAATTCCTGTTCGGTCGCCAGGCGCCCGCGCGCGTTGACCGCAAGTTGGTAGTCGACTCCCGGCAGCGACGGCGGCGCGCCGATCACGCCGGCGGCGACGTTGGCGTTCTGGTCGCGGATCGCGCGCGCGACGTCGGTCGCGGTGAGGTTGCGCGCGGCGACCTTGTCGGGATCCAGCCACGCGCGCATCGCGTAGTCGCCCGCGCCCCACACGATCACCTGGCCCACACCCGGCACGCGGTTGAGCACGTCCTTGACGTTCAGCACCGCGTAGTTGCGCAGGTAGTTGGCGTCGTAGCGCTCGTTCGGCGACAACAGGTGCACGACCATCAGCAGGTCGGGCGAGCTCTTCGCGGCCGTCACGCCGAGGCGCCGCACCTCCTCGGGCAGCCGCGGCAGCGCCTGCTGCACGCGGTTCTGCACCAGCTGCTGCGCCAGATCCGGATCGGTCCCGAGCTTGAACGTGACCGTCAGCGTCAAACGCCCGTCGCTGGTCGCCTTCGAGTTCATGTACAGCATGCCCTCGACGCCGTTGATCGCCTCCTCGAGCGGCGTGGCGACGGTCTCGGCGACGACCTTCGGGTTCGCGCCGGGGAAGCTCGCGGCGACGACGACGTTCGGCGGCGAGACCTCCGGGTACTCGGCGATCGGCAGCCTGAAGATCGCGAGCAACCCGGAAAGGAAGATCACGATCGACAGCACGCCCGCGAGGATCGGGCGGTCGATGAAGTAGTGCGACAGCTTCATGCGCCGCTCCCGTTGCCGGGCCGCAGCGCCAGCTCGCCCTTCTCGTTCATGTCGACCAGCTTCGGAGCGACCGCCGCGCCGGGCCGCACGCGCTGCAGTCCGTTGACGACGATCTTCTCGCCCGGCGCCAGTCCTTCGCGCACCACGCGCAGGCCATCGACCACCGGGCCAAGCTTCACTTCGCGGTACGCGACCTTGTTGTCGTCGCCGACCACGAACACGAACTTCTTGCTCTGGTCGGTGCCGACCGCGCGGTCGTTGACCAGCACCGCCGCATTCGCTTCGCCCGCGCCGATCTTCAGCCGCGCGAACATGCCCGGCGTCAGCACGCCGTCGGCGTTGTCGAACACCGCGCGCACGCGGATCGTCCCCGACTGCGGGTCGAGCCGGTTGTCGACGAACTCGATCGCGCCCTTGCGTGGATAGCCCTGCTCGTTGGCCAGGCCCAGCAGCACGGGCAACTGCCGCGCGCCGCGGCCGTGCGCCCGGCCCGCGTACTTCAGGTACGTTTGCTCGTCGACCTCGAAGGTCGCGTAGATAGGCGAGGTCGACACGATCGACGTCAGCGCCGGGCCGTTCGCGCCGGCGGCGACAAGGTTGCCGACCGTGACCTCGGCGCGGCTCGCGCGCCCGCTGATCGGGGCGGTCACGCGCGTGTAGCCGAGGTTCAGGCGCGCGATGTCGAGCGCGGCCTGCGCCGACTGGATCGACGCCTGCGCCTCGCGCTGCGCGTTGACGCGCTCCTCGAATTCGCGCTGCGCGATCGCGCGGTCATCGAGCAGCCGCTGCGCGCGCGCCAGTTCGGACGTCGCCAGCGCGAGCTTCGCCTGCGCGGAAGCGAGCTGCGCTTCGGCGCGCGCGACCTCGGCCGCGTACGGCTTCGGATCGATCACGAACAGCGTGTCGCCCTTCCTGACCATTGCGCCGGGCGCAAAGTGGATCGACTCGATGAAGCCCGCCACGCGCGGGCGCACCTCGACCTTGTCGATCGCCTCCAGCCGCCCGGAGAACTCGTCGAACTCGACGATCGGCTTTTCGAGCGCGGTCGCCACCGACACCGGCGGCGCCATCGGCGCGGCGGCAGGCTTCTGCGACGCCTTCACCGGCGCATAGAAATATGCGTAGCCGCCGCCGAGCGCCGCAACCACCGCGAGCGCAAGCGCTGTCCGCAGCAATGTCTTCGCACGACTGCGACTGGAATTTCCCGTTTGCATGACTGCCCCATCTCCGATCAAGGTGCGCGCATCGTCGCTGCCGGTGGTTTCGCATGCGTTGCAGCGAGTGGCGATCGCGTTTCATCTGAAATTCGGCGGTGCTGTCACCACGGCGCCGGCGCGGCGACAATCGCGTCGCACCCGCCGCACGCGCGATCTGCAGCAATGCAACGCGGCGGGCCCAAGCGACCCCGATCAGCCAGGAGGACTCATGCCCGGATCCCGTCCCAGCGTCGCCGACAAGCGCCGCGCCTTTCGCGAACTGCACGCCGCCGGATGCTTCGTGATTCCGAATCCGTGGGACACCGGCAGCGCACGCTATCTGCAAGGCCTCGGCTTCAAGGCGCTGGCGACCACCAGTTCCGGCTTCGCGTGGTCGCGCGCACGTCCGGACAACGCGGTGCCGCGCGACATGGTCCTCGCGCATCTGGCCGAGATCGTCGACGCGACCGACGTGCCGGTGAACGCGGACTTCGAGAGCGGCTTCGCGGCCGACCCGGCCGGCGTCGCCGACAGCGTGCGGCTGGCGATCGAAACCGGCGTCGCCGGCCTGTCGATCGAGGACTCGACCGGAGACGCGGCGCGACCCCTGCGCGACATCGATGCGTCAGTGGCGCGCATCCGCGCGGCACGCGCTGCCGTCGACAAGGCGGGCGGCGATGTGTTGCTGGTCGGCCGCGCCGAGTGTTTCATCGTCGGGCGTCCGAACCTCGACGAGGCGATCGCGCGCTTGCAGGCCTACGCGAACGCCGGCGCGGACTGCCTGTACGCACCCGGCATCCGCACCCGCGAGCAGATCGCGGCCGTGGTTGCCGCGGTGGCGCCGAAACCGGTCAACCTGCTGATCGGCGCCGCCACGCCGCTCACGCTGGACGAGGCCGCCGCACTCGGCGTGCGGCGCATCAGCGTCGGCGGCGCGCTGGCGCGCGGTGCGTGGGCGGGTTTCATGAATGCCACGCAGCAGATCGCCACGCAGGGAAGGTTCGACGGATTCGCCGGCGCCGCCTCCGGACAGACGCTCGACGCATTCTTCCGCGACGACCTCGCGCGGCGCGGTCCGCGCTGAGTCACGCGCGCATCACGCCGGTCCGCCGGGCCCGGCGTCGAACAGCGCGGCGATCTCGCTCACCGCGCTGGCTTCGTCCGGACCATCCGCCTCCACGCGGATGGTGCTGCCGACGGACGCCGCCAGCAGCATCACCGCGATGATGCTGCGCGCGCTGGCGCGCCGCCCGCGGGCGATCAGCGCGATGTCGCAGCGAAACTGGTTGGCCACCCGGACCAGCCGGGCGCAGGCGCGCGCGTGCAATCCCTGCCGGTCTTTGACGGCCACTTCGAGGACCTGCATCGGACTTGCCTCCCGTTGACACGCATCGAGCCCGCGCCGGACATCGGCGGGGCTTGTGAATTCGATTCGCGGGCGGCCCGATCGGTTCCCTTCGCGCGCGCCCGGCGGACTGGCGGCGCAACGTCAGTCGGCGAGAGCGCGCAGCCGCAGCGCCAGGCCGATATCGTTCAGCGCGTATTCGTCCTCGTACTCATTGGCCGCCGGCGCGCCGCCGGACGTGGCCCCATCCAGCGCATCGGGCTCGAGCATGTCGTCGTTCATCGCGGTTCTCCGGTGGCTATGCACTCCAGAACGGCTTGCGGATTTCTTCATCGATCCGGGCGCGCGGCAGTCCCATGTCCAGCCGCTCGCGCAGCGTCAACTGGGCGAGCGCCTCGCGGTCGCGCACACGGCGGCGCCATTCACCTATCAAGCCGGACACTGCCGTCCACAGGCGCGACCGGCCGGCCGCCGCTGCCAGATACAGCCTCGCGTTCATGTCGAACCTTCCAGTCCTGGACCGGCTGAACCCAGAATCCGCTCGACCCGCACCAGGCGCGCGTCCTTAGGATGGCGGCGCTGCGCGAAGCCGAACCGTTGCGCCAATGCAAGCATCGGCGCATTGGCGGCGAACACGTCGCCGGTGAGCCTCCGCACACCCGCCTGCGCAGCCCGGCGCAGAAGTTCGCCCAGCAGCCGGGCGCCGATGCCGACGCGCTGCCACGCGTCGCCGACCGCGAGCGCTATATCGCGCGCCTCGGGCGCGTCGTCGGTCGCAGTGCCGTATCGCACCTCGCCCAGCACGATCTCGCGCCCGCGGCGTGCCGTCGTCGCCAGCAGCGCCATCTCCCGCGGCGGCTCGATCCGCGTCAGGCGCTCGAGCAGCGGTGCCGACAGCTCGCCGATCACCGCGTGAAAGCGCTGGTAGCGCGATGCCGTCGACAGGCTGCGCACGAACTCGGCGAGAAGCTCGCCGTCGTCCGCGCGCTGCGGCCGGATCGTCACCGCCGCCGTGACCGCGAACCGCAGCAGCACGTCGCCGGCGACGGCGTCAGGCAAGCGCGCGCTCATCGCCAGTCCGTGCCGTCTG
>JBAIYN010000350.1:0-4227 GCA_037915775.1 Burkholderiales bacterium
CTGACCAACGTGCGCGCCGCCGGCAAGGACGAGCACATCGACCTGGTGCCGCCGATCAAGCTGACGCTCGAGTACGCGGTCGAGTTCATCGCCGACGACGAACTGGTCGAGGTGACGCCGCAGAGCATCCGGCTGCGCAAGCGGTACCTGAAGGAACACGAGCGCAAGCGCGCCGAGCGCGACGCGGCGTGAAGAAAGTCCTAGCAACCATAGAGACCACAGAGTGCACAGAGGAAAGCAATTGGAGACCCTCTGTGCTCTCTGTGGTGAAAGCAGCCTTTCAGTCCGGTGATGAACCGAGAACCCGACCGTCGAGCCCATCGCCGCGCGCTCGCCCTGATGGTGCTGGTTCCGACGCTGTGGTCGATCGCCGGCGTCGTGACGCGGCACCTGACGCCGGAACTGCAGGCGAACGGCCGCTACGAGATCACCTTTTGGCGCAGCCTGTTCGCGGCGCTGACGGTGGGCGCGGCGCTGCAGTTCTTCCGGCGCGAGGGCTTCCGCGCCTCGTTCGCCACCGGTGTTCCCGGCCTGATCTCCGGCGCAATGTGGGCGGTGATGTTCAGCGCATTCATGCTGGCGCTGACGCTGACGACGACCGCCAACACGCTGCTGGTGCTGAGCCTCGGACCGCTGGTCACGGCCATTCTGGCGCGGCTGGTGTTGCGCGCACCGATCCCCGCCCGCACCTGGATCGCGATCGTCGCCGCGATGATCGGCATGGGCTGGATGTTTTCGCACGATGCCGGCGGCGGCCCGACCGGTGATCACCTGCTCGGCATGCTGATCGCGTTTTCGGTGCCGCTCGCGTCGGCGACCAACCTGATCACGCTGCAGAAGACGCGCGCGCAGGTCGACCTCGTTCCCGCGGTGCTGCTCGGCGGGGCGTTCTCGGCGGCGCTGATGCTGCCGTTCGCACTGCCGTTCCGCGCGGCGCCAACCGACATCGCGCTGCTGGCGGCGCTGGGAGTGTTCCAGCTCGGCGTGCCGTGCATGCTGATGGTGGTCGCGACGCGCAGCCTGACCGCGCCCGAAGTGTCGCTGCTGGCACTGCTCGAAGTCATACTCGGTCCGCTGTGGGCATGGCTCGGCGCTGGAGAAACGCCGTCCACGTCGACGCTGTACGGCGGCGCGATCGTGCTGGCCGCGTTGATCGGCAACGAACTCCTCGGCCTGCGCCGGCCCTCGACCGGCGCGCGATCGGCTACGTAAGCCGCCGCAGATTCCACTCGTGCACGGGTGCGCCGCCGAGCTGGCGCGCTGCGTACTCACGCACCAGCAGTCCGAAATTGCGTCCGTGTGCGTGGACGAAGCGGCGCTGCCAGGCGGCGCCGGTCTGCCCGCCGGCCACGCGCCGTTCGATCAGCGACAGATGCCGCTGCGCGACCTCTTCGTCGACCCCGAGCTGATGCAGTCCTTCGTACGCCCGCTCGATCAGTTCGACGATCGCGAGCGTGCGCAGCGGCATTCGCTCCTTGTCGAACCAGGCGATTTCCGCGCCCAGGCCTGCCCGCGCTACGTTGAGCACATTGGTGTGCATCGCCGTGGCATCGAGGCGCAACTCAGGCGGATCCGGGTCTGTCGCCAGCGACGCGGTCAGGCCGTAGTGGAAGCACAGATTTGCCATGATGTCGGCCGGCGTCGGGCCGGGTGCCATCGCGAGCTGTTCGATCAGCAGTTGCGGCGACCCGTCGTCGGCGAACCCGACCTGCAGGCGGTTCCAGCGCGGCACGAGCGCATTGTGCAGCCGCAGTTGCGCGAAGCGCTGGCGCGGTTCGTCCGCGGCGATCGCCTGTGTCGGCTGGTCCTGGTTTGCACGAAAGTAATCCTCCGGCGCCGCAATGAATTCGTCGATGCGCAGTTCCTGCAGCAGCGCGATGCGGGTGTCTTCCCAGAGTTCGGTGCCGAACAGGTAGGGAGAATTGGCGGCCAGCCCGGCCGATGCGAAGGTGGCGATCGTCGAGGCGTTCAGGAAACGCGCCGCGACCTCCGGCGCCAGCTGCAACTGCGCGCGCAGCGACGTGGCAGCCGCCGTCGGCACGATGCCGCGGTGCTCGGTTGAAAGGCGCTCGCGCAGTCCGGCAATGTCGATCCTGCTCGAGGCCAGCGCGGCGCCGCGATCCGCGTCGGCGATGTTTGTCGCTGCCAGGTCGGCGTCGTCGATCGTGGGCAGGATGCCGATCGTGACCAGGCGCAGGTCCAGCGACTGTGCCGCCTCCTGGCAGCGCGAAAGCACCGACTGCAGGTCGCGCATCAGGTGCGTCAGGCCGTCGGCAGCGATGGCCTGCGGTGCGAGCCGGATCACGACCTGGAATCTCGCACGGCCCGGCACGACTTCGGCGGATCGCAGGGCCGCGAGCAGCGCCGAGCTGTGCGGCGCAGGACGACCGGCACGGTCGATCAGCCAGGCTTCCACCTCCACGCTTGCCGCGGGCGCGCGGTGCGACAGGCCGCCACGCGCCTCGAGCGCACACAGAAGGTCGGTCTCCTCCCGCAACCTCTGTGCCGCGCGCGCCAGATCGAGCTGGCTGTATTGCGTCGTTTGCTCGTGCATGCTCCGCGCCGGTCTTCTCGCCGCTTTCGCCTTGTGTCGAACAGGTGCGCCCGCGATGCTCGCACATGCGCGGCCGGGCGTCAGTTCCTCCGGTGACCGTAGTCCCTTCGGACGTGAATTAAGCTCCGGGCATTTGCGAGCACCCGCGCCGTGACTTCTGCCTCGACGTCTTCTCACCCGCCATTGCGCGTCCGGCGCATTTCGTTCGACCGGCCGCTGGCGTGGCTGAACGCGGGCTACCTCGACCTGCTCGCGGCACCCGGCCCGAGCCTGTTTCACGGTCTGTTGGTTGCCTTCGGCGGTCTGGCCATCCTGAACTTGAGCCTGCACGCATGGCTGCTGATGCCCGGTGCGCTCAGCGGGTTCCTGCTGGTCGGGCCGATCCTCGCGACCGGGCTGTATGAACTCAGCCGGCGTCGCGCCGCCGGCGAGCGGCCACAGCTCGCGCATGCGCTGGCGGCGTGGCGGCGGGGCACGCGCCCGCTGGTGGTGCTCGGCCTGCTGCTGTTCTGCGCGGGTACCGCTTGGGTCGCGGTGTCAGCGCTGCTGTTCTGGCTTTTCGTCACGGTCCGCCTGGGTTCGCCGCTCGAATTTCTGCGCTATGCGGCCGCCGATCAGGGCGCACTGCTGTTCTGGCTGTGGGCGATCGCGGGCGGACTGGGCGCGGCGATGGTCTTCGCACTGACCGTCGTGTCCGCGCCCCTGTTGCTCGACCGCGCGATCGAAATGCGGCGCGCGCTGTTGACGAGCGTGCGTGCGGTCGGCGACAACCCGCTGCCGATGGCGCTGTGGGCCGCCATCATCATGGCACTTTCGCTGCTGTCGATGGTGACGATGATGATCGGGTTCGTCTTCACCGTGCCGATCATCGGGCATGCGACCTGGCACGCCTATCGCGATCTGGTGGACGCCGACGCGGTCCCGCCGCGGTCATAGATCGAGGATGGACAACACGGTCTTCGGCCTGACCGAGCAGCAGATCTCCGAACTCGGTCTCACCTGGGGCATCGGTGCCTTCATCGCGCTGATGCTGTTCATCATCTGGAGCGTGGCCAAGGAATCGAAGGCCGGCCGATTCGGCACCTTCATCCTGTTCTTCGTGCTCGCGTTCGGAATCTTCGGCTTCCTGATCAAGCAGGTGATCCAGTGGCTGCTGGCGATCAGGTAGCCGGACCTGTCGCGGCGCGCGTCCACGTATAGACGCGCAGCGGCGGGATGTTGCGCCACTCCCACGCGCGCCGCGGCGCCCCGAGATGCGGCGTCGCATACGCCGCCACGTGCCCGCGCACCTGGTACGCGACGAAACGTCCGCCCGGCGCAAGTACCGCCGCAATCGCTGCCGCGATGCGGTCGGCGAGCGCGGGCGGCATGGTCGAGAATGGTATCCCCGACAGGACTGCATCCGCCTTGGGCAGTCGTGCCTGCCGCAGGAACGTCTCGATGTCCTCGGCGCTGCCGCGCTGAACGATGAGTCGGCGATCCCGCACCCGCGCCCTGAGCCGGTCGCAGAAGGAGGGCGACAGGTCGATGGCAAGCAGGCGTGCATCGGGGTGCATCGCGCGCAGAAGCGCACGGGTGGTGCCGCCCGTGCCCGGCCCCAGCTCGACGATCGTGCGCGCGTTGCACGGGTCGGCGGCGCGCACCAGCCGCTGCTCGAGATAGGACGAACTCGG
>JBAIYN010000503.1:0-2080 GCA_037915775.1 Burkholderiales bacterium
GAGAGCTGTCCGCCGGCATCTTCGGTGCGAAGGATCCGCGCACGCTGGAGTACGCGCGCAAGCTCGGACTGGCGCTGCAGCTGATCAACATCGTGCGCGACGTCGGCGAGGACGCGCGGCGCGGCCGAATCTATCTGCCGCTCGACGAACTGCAGCGCTTCGGCGTGCGTGCGGCCGATCTGCTGAATGCCCGCTATGCCGACGGTTATGTACCGCTGATGAAGCTGCAGGCAGAGCGTGCGCGTGCGACCTACCGCGAAGCCGTGCAGATCCTGCCCGAGGCGGAGCGCTCGTCCCAGCGACCGGGCCTCATCATGGCCTCCATCTACCTCGCGCTGCTCGACGAGCTGGAGCGCGACGGCTTTCGCGTTCTGCACCAGCGCGTCGCGCTGACGCCGCTGCGCAAGCTCTGGATCGCGTGGCGCACTTGGGTGTTCGGACCGGCGTGACGAGCCGGCGCACCTGTGTCGTCGGCGCCGGCTGGTCGGGTCTCGCATGCGCGCTGACTCTGCAGCAGCAAGGCGCACGCGTCACGCTGATCGATGCCGCGCCCCGGCCCGGCGGGCGTGCGCGTCGCGTCGACGTCGTGCTCGGCGGCGAGCGTTTCGCCCTCGACAACGGCCAGCACCTGCTGGTCGGCGCCTATCGCCAAACGCTGCGGCTGATCGAGCAGGTCGGTCTGGACCCGGCGCGCATGCTGCTGCGCGTGCCGTTCGGGCTGCGGTATCCGGACGGCTTCGCGCTGTCTGCGCGACGGCTGCCCGCCCCGTGGCATCTCGCGTCGGCGCTGCTCGCCGCGGGGCGATTCACGCTGGCGGACCGGATTTCGCTCGCGCGGGACGTGGGTCGTTGGAAACGCGGCGGATGGCTGATCGCGCCCGATGCGCCGGCGCGCGAGGTGCTGCGGTTCGCCACTCCGGAGGTCGTGCGCAGGGTCTGGAATCCGCTGTGCCTGGCAGCGTTGAACGCACCGCTCGGCCAGGCGTCCGGACAAATGTTGCTCAACGTGCTAAAGGACTCGATCGGCGCCGATACCGGTGCGTCGGATTTGGTGGTCCCGCGCCGCGATCTGTCGTCGCTGTTTCCGGACGCCGCGTTGCGCGCGTTGAAAGACGGGGGAGCGGACGTGATTCTGCGCGCCCCGGTGACGGCGCTGAGGGCAAGACCAGATAATCGCTGGACGCTCGAACTGCGCGATCGCGCGATCGACGCGGACGCCGCCGTGCTCGCTCTGCCGCCGAAGCACGCAGCGGTGCTGCTCGAATCCTCGACGCTGGCGGCATTGGCGCCGGCCGCCGCGCAACTGCGTGGGCTTGCGACCTCGCCTATCGCAACCGTTTACCTGCGTTATGCGCCGCCACCTCGGCTGGCAGCGCCGATCTTCGCGTTGCTCGACGATCCGGGCCGACGGCGATTCGGCCAGTGGGCATTCGATCGCGGCGCGCTCGACCCGTCCTGCAGCGGGGTGCTCGCGGTCGTGATCAGCGGCGACGGACCGCACCTCGGCCTGGAACGCGACGCGCTGTGCAGGGCGGTTGCGGACCAGTTGTCGGACGATCTGGATCTGCCGCCTCCGCGCGCCCATCACCTGATCGTGGAAAAGCACGCAACGATCGCTCCGGAGCCCGGTTTGAGCCGGCCTCCAACGTCCCTGCCCGCTCCCGGTCTGTTTCTCGCCGGTGACGCCGCCGAGAGCAGATACCCTTCCACGATCGAAGGATCGGTGCGCGCCGGAATTGCCGCCGCCGTCGCGGCGCTCAGCGCCTGATCCGCTCCAGCGCCTGCTCGAGCCGGTCGACGGCCACGATTTCGAGCCCCTCGATCGGCTGCTTGGGCGCGTTCGCTTTCGGGATCAGCGCCAGTGAAAACCCCAGCTTCGCGGCCTCTCGCAGGCGCTCCTGTCCGCGCGGGGCCGGGCGGATCTCACCCGCCAGTCCGACTTCGCCGAATGCGACCAGGCCGCGCGGGAGCGCGCGGTTGCGGATCGACGACACGATCGACAACAGCACCGCGAGGTCGGCCGCCGGCTCCTGGATGCGCACGCCGCCGACCGCATTCACGAACACGTCCTGGTCGAACG
>JBAIYN010000627.1:0-10431 GCA_037915775.1 Burkholderiales bacterium
CAGGTCCAGCCAGGCCGCGCACATCCTCGTGGCGCGCGTGATGCAGCGCCCGGAGACAAGCCGGCGGGATTGCGGCAGGCTGAGCGCCCCGCATGCCGATGGGAGTCAGCACCGTGTCGCAATCGTCCACGTTTGTCGCGGCGGATGGCGCCGGGTACGAAGCGCAGATGGGGCGCTGGAGCCGGCGCCTCGCGAAACCTTTCCTGGACTTCGCCGGCACCGCCGACGACGAACGCGTGCTGGACGTTGGCTGCGGCACCGGCTGCCTGACGACCGCCCTGCTGGATCGCTGCCGGGTCGAGCACGCGCACGGCGTGGACTTCGCACCGGCGTACATCGAATATGCACGGCACAGGTGTCGTGATCCGAGGGCCAGCTTTGCGGTCGGCGACGCCTGCATGCTGGCACACCCGGATCGAAGCTTCGATCGCGTCCTGTCGCTGCTCGTGCTGCATTTCGTGCCGCGCGCCGAACGAGCCATCGCCGAGATGAGACGGGTCGCGCGCCCGGGTGCCGTGGTTGCCGCGGCCGTGTGGGATGCGCGCGGCGGGTACGTTGCGAATCGCATCTTCTTCGACACCGCGGCTGCTCTGGATCCGAGCGCCAACGAGCGCCGCGCCCGCAATTACACGCGTCCGATGACGCGACCCGGAGAACTCGCGCAGGCCTGGCGTGCCGCCGGGCTCGTCGACGTCGTCGAAACGACGTTGAGCATCCGCATGGAGTATGCGTCGTTCGACGAATATTGGTTGCCCTTCGAGGGCAAGGACGGACCGCAGGCAGAGTACGTCGCCAGGTTGAGCGGGAGCGACCGCGCGCGGTTGCGCGATGCGGTTAGGCTCGCCTACGTCGACGGCGAACCGGATGGGCCGCGCTCTTACGCGGCGCTCGCCTGGGCGGTGAAAGGCGTCGTGCCTTCCTGAAACAGTCCGCTCGCGCGCGAGTCCCGGCGGGGAACAACCGCGCCCAGGGTTTGGTCTATTCGACCGGAGAGGTTGGCGCGATCCAGTTCGACCGGTGCAGGCGGCAACAGTGAAACACCCTTCAAGTCTCGGGGTCAACGAGCGGCTCGCACGATGCGCTCGGGGAAGCACCGTACGTTCAATCGCATAGGACCCAGGCTCCAGCACGGAGGCGGAAATGCCCAGAAATTCGCAGCGTCCTCAGCCGGCTCGCAAGGATCACTTTCTGCAGCTGATGTTCTTCCAGCCCAGCAGGCCGGATCTCGACGTGCCTGCACCACCACGTGACCAGCCGTTTTCGGACATCCAGGCTCCATTGCACAGTTTCGTGGCGCGGCCCGGCGTCAGGTATGTGCTGCCGTCCGGGCGGCGGGCGCCGAAGGTGCAGATCGACTCGCCCGCCACCGAAGTGATGACCGACCTGCGCGTCGTCACGCCCGTCACGATCAGTCCCGACGCACCGATCGATGCGGCCAACCGCGTCATGATCGACAACCGAGTGCGTGCGCTGTTCGTGGTCGACGATGCGACGCGTCACCTGCGCGGATTGGTCACCGCCACCGACATACTCGGCGAGCGTCCACTGCAGGTCGCGCGGCAGAAGTCGCTTCACCGCAGCGATCTCGTCGCGCGCGACATCATGACGGACGCAAACAAGCTGGAGGTGCTTGATCTGCACGATGTCGCTCGCGCCCGCGTGGGCAATATCGTCGCCACGCTGCAGCGTGCTGGAAGGCAGCATGCGCTCGCGGTCGAGGTTGCCGAGGAGGGCGATGCCGGCGCGATCACGGTGTGCGGGATCTTTTCGCTGACGCAGATTGCGCGTCAGCTCGGGATCACGCCCGGGCCGCTGCACGACATCGCCGAGACGTTCGCGGAGATCGAGAGCGCGATCGCCGGATGATCGACGCCGACGTTCCGCCGAGGGTGGCGGCCCTTGCCGGATCGCAAATCTGAGGACGCGCCCGGCAATCGGGCCGGCCGAAGCCGTCGCGCGGAACGAAGCGGTTGACCGCAGGTCCGGAGTCGATCGCCGACCGGGGGCATGAACCCCGCGGCGGTCAGGACGGAGAAGCCGCCGCCGACTGCGGCACGAAAGCATCCGACAGGCACGACGCCTCGTCGAGTCCGTGCGCCAGCAGCGCCGGGCGCGCGTGCTCGACCATCTGCATCGACCCGCACGCGTAGACGAGGTGGCCGGCCAGACTCGGGAAATCAGCCAGTAAGGCCTCGTGCACGAGCCCGGTGCGCCCGGTCCACTGGTCCTCGGCACCGGCGTCCGACAGCACCGGCACGAACGTGAAGTTCGCGTGCTCGCGTGCCCACTTCTCCGGCAGATCGGCGAGGTACAGGTCGCGTCGCTTGCGCACGCCCCAGTACAGATACAGTGGGCGCCGCAGGCCACGCGCGAAGGCCTCCTCGATCAGGCTCTTGACCGGTGCGAATCCAGTGGCGCCGGCCACGAACACGATCGGCTGCTCGCCCTCGCGCAGTACGGTTTCGCCCAGCGGTCCCTCGAAGCGCATCCGGTCGCCGACGCGCAGCCGGTCGAACACATAGGAAGTGAAGCGCCCATTCGGGATGCGGCGCACGTGCAGCACGACGAGATCGGTCGCCCCGCCCTTCTCGGTGAACGAGTACGCCCGGCGCGCGCCGTCGTCGAGCAGGATGTTCACGTACTGGCCGGCCTGATATTCGACCGTCTTGCCGGGATCGAGCCGCAGCGCGACCAGCATCACGTCGGGTGCGAGCCGCTCCAGCTTCTCCACGCTGGCGTGATAGACCGGCAGCGGCTCCTCGCGCGCGGCCGCACCCTCCTCCAGTTCGATCTCGACATCGGTCAGTGCGCGCGCGCAGCACAGCAGCACGTCGCCGCGCGCACGCTGTTCGGAACTCAGCGCACCGGGCTGATAGACGCCCGCATCGACTTCGCCGACCAGCACGTGCGCGCGGCAGACGCCGCAGCCGCCCGAGCGGCACTCGAAGGGCAGCGCCGCGCCGCCACGCAGCCCCGCGTCGAGCAGCGTCTCGCCGGAGCGCACCGGCACGGTCCGGTTGCCCGGATGCACGGTCAGCTGCCATGCGCGCACCGCGCTGCGCCGCACCGGCGGCAGCCACGGCGCGAGCGCGAACAGAAGCGTGACGCCGGCCACCGCAAGCCAAAGCGCCGTCGCGTGCCCGCGCGTCACCAGCGGGTAGACGGTCAGATAGAACCAGTCGAGTTCGAGCTTCTGCGGCTGGGTCAGGAAATCGGCCGCGCCCTGGCTGACCGCCGGCTTGGCGAGCGACAGCGCGAGCAACATCGCCAGCAGCCCGATCGCAAGAGGGCGCGGCGGCTGCGTGCGTGCCCGCGGTACCCGCTGCGTGTGCACCCACAGCGCAGCCAGCGTCACCAGCGGTATCCCGATGTGCAGGAACTGCAGCAGCGAGAAGAAGCGGTCGTTGATCGCCTCGGGGAGGATGAAGTTGCGCGCCATCCGGCCGCGGAACACCGGCAGCGCGTCGAACCATTCGGACGTCGTGACCACCGTGTACTGCGCCAGCCGGTCCCACGGCAGCATGTAGCCGTTGACGCCAGCCACGTACACCAGCCACAGCACGATGATGCCGGTCAGCCACGAGAACGCGCGAAAGCCGCGGTAGCGGTCGAAGCTGAAGTGGCGCGCGAAATGCAGCAGCATCGTCAGCACCATGGCGTCGGATGCGTAGCGGTGCAGGCTGCGCATCACGCCGCCCGCCCACCACTGCGCATGCGTCAGCCGCTCGACCGACGCAAACGTGGTGTCGACCCCGGTCTCGTAGAACGCATAGACATAGAAGCCGCTGGCAACGACGACCCAGAACATGAAGTAACTGATCGCGCCCAGGTGGTAGAGCGGATTGATCGCGTCGCCGAACACGCGATTGAACACGCGCTCGACCTGCAGGAAGGCACGCTGGCCGGCGGCATGAAGGATCTTGAGCACGGTGACTGGGACCGAATCGCGGAATCGCGCAACGGTACGGGCCGGTGCTGCAGCGCGATTTAATTTGCATCATCGAACACGAGTCTCGCGTCAAAGGCCGCAGATCCCCGCAGGAAATAGCCGCCGTCGGCGCTGCAATCGAACACGCGTGCAGCTGCGCTGCGGCGTCGCATCGGGCGCGCCGGATTGCTTAAGGCGCATCAATTTTTTTCGCGCCGCCGCTGCGTAACGTTGCCGCCCACGGCGACCCGCGCCAGCGCGTCGGGCGCATCCGACCATCGACCACGGAGGCGAGCAATGGAAGAAGAGGAAAAGACCGGTGCGGAAGAGCGCATCCCCGCGTTACAGCTGATGCTCGACAACCCCTTCCTGCTGCTGTTCCTCGGGGTCGCAATGCCGACGGTGCTGTACATCGTCTGGGGCGTGATGGAGATCGTCGGCATTCCGATCAGCCCGCTGGCCAAGTGACGCATCTGGCCGTGAGCAAGCTGCGCAGCATCGCAGCGAACGGATGCAGATGCGTCATCCCCGCGAAGGCGGGGATCCAGTCCGACGTGACTCCGCTGGATTCCCGCTTCCGCGGGAATGACACCCTTTACCCAACCCCGACCCGGAACCCACAACGATGAGCGCGATTCAACCGCCTGCACAACGCGTCTGGTGGAAGCAGCCGATCGACAAGGTCGAGATCATCTGGATCGGGCTCGCTTTCGCCTGGTGCCTGATCATGTTCTTCATGATGCCGTACTGGCACGTGTACGGTAAGCAGAACCTGTCGTCCGAGACGTACCGTGTCACGCCGGCGCTGTACCAGAAGGCCGCCGAGGAGATGGTCGCCAAATACACGGTACGCACCGAGACCGACGACAAGATCCCGGTCGTGCATCCGCCGGTGGGATCCGACGTCTTCCTGATCGCGCGCCTGTGGGCGTGGTGGCCGATGCTCGAACTGGAGCAGGGCAAGACCTACCGCCTGCATCTGTCGGCGATGGACTACCAGCACGGATTCTCGCTGCAGCCCGAGAACATCAACATCCAGGTGCTGCCCGGATACGAGCACGTGGTGACGATCACGCCGAACCGCGCCGGCACCTACGCGATCCTGTGCAATGAGTTCTGCGGCATCGGCCACCACAAGATGGTGACGAAGCTGTACGTCAAATAAGAATGGGGGACAACAGATGACAAGCGTTGCTGCGGAATTTCGGGTCTGCCCCCGCACCGGGTTGCAGTTCCATCGATCGGCCGAAAACCTGATCAAGGCCAATGCGGTCGCCGCCGTGGTGGCACTGCTGGTCGGCGGCATCCTGGCGCTGCTGGTGGTGCTGACACGCTGGCAGGCGGTGCACCTGATCGACGCCGAGAATTTCTACATGGTCCTGACCGCGCACGGTCTGGACATGCTGGCGTTCTGGATCATCTTCTTCGAGATCGCGATCCTGTACTTCTGCTCGTCCACGCTGCTGCGCTGCCGGCTGGCGACGCCGAGAATCGGCTGGCTGGCGTTCGCGCTGATGCTGATCGGCGCGATCATGAACAACGTCGCCGTCTTCAAGGGCGACTCGACCGTGATGTTCACGTCGTATGTGCCGCTGCCGGGCACGCCGATGTTCTACCTCGGGCTGATCCTGTTCGCCGTCGGCGCGCTGATCGGCTGCTTCATCTTCCTCGGTACGCTCGTGGTCGCGCGCGCGGAGAAGACCTACGAAGGGTCGATCCCGCTGGTCACGTTCGGCGCGATGACGGCCTGCATCATCGCGATCTTCACCATCGCCTCGGGCGCCATCATCCTGATCCCGACCTTCCTTTGGTCGGTCGGCTACATCCACTACATCGACCCGCTGATGTACCGCACCATCTGGTGGGGGTTCGGCCACTCGTCGCAGCAGATCAACGTCAGCGCGCACGTGGCGGTGTGGTACGCGATCGCTGCGATCGTGTTCGGCGCCAAGCCGATGAGCGAGCGGGTGTCGCGCGTCGCTTTCGGCCTGTACATCCTGTTCCTGCAACTGGCGTCGGCGCACCACCTGCTGTCCGACCCGGGGCTCGGCACCGAGTGGAAGGTGTTCAACACCAGCTATGCGATGTATTTGGCGGTGCTGGCTTCAATGATCCACGGCCTGACCGTGCCGGGCGCGATCGAAGTGGCGCAGCGCGAGAAAGGATTCACCAAGGGCCTGTTCGAATGGATCCGCAAGGCTCCGTGGGGCAACCCGGTATTCAGCGGCATGTTCATCTCGCTGCTCGGCTTCGGCTTCCTCGGCGGCATCTCGGGCGTGATGATGGGCACCGAACAGCTGAACATGCTGATCCACAACACGATCTACGTGCCGGGGCACTTCCACGCCACGGTGGTCGTCGGCACCACGCTTGCGTTCATGTCGATCACCTACTTCCTGATCCCGACGCTGTTCAACCGCGAGATGATCCTGCCGGGGCTGGCGAAGTGGCAGCCGTACCTGTTCGGCCTCGGCATGTCGGTGTTCTGCCTGGCCATGATGGGTGCGGGAACGCTCGGCGTGCCGCGCCGCCACTGGGACATCACGTTCGCCGGCGCTTCGCTGCCGTACGAGTTTCCGGGCACCGCGTGGCTGATGATCGCGATCTTCGGCATCTCCGGCCTGGTGGCGATCATCGGCGGCATCTCCTACATCGTGATCACCGTGGGCTCGTTGCTGTTCGGCCGCAGGCTCGACGCCGGCGCCTACACGCGCCAGGGCTCGGTGCTGAAGATGCCGGCAGTCGCGCTGACGGGCCACGGCAGCGCCGGCTTTGCCGCGCCGGGCACATTCGTGTTCGCGCTGGTGTTCCTCGGCGCGTTCGTGCTGTACTACTTCGTCAACTGGAAGTACCTGTCGACGGTGTGGGGCCTCAGCTGAGCGTGATCGGTGATCGGTGATCCGTGATCCGTCGATCGGGAGCGGGCGAATGACCACAGTCACTGTCGGCGCGAGCGGCGTGATGCCGGCGCTGCGCACGGTGTTCGGCTTGTTCAAGCTGCGCATCGGACTGGTGATCGCGGTGACGGCGGTTGCCGGCGCCGCGATCCAGTCGGGACCGGCGCTGACCGGAGCGCAGTTCGCGCTGCTTTTCGTAACCGTGCTGATGTCTGCCGGCGCGGCCGGCGCGTTCAACCAGTACTACGAGGCCGACCTTGACGCGCGCATGCAGCGCACGCGCGGGCGACCCTTCGCATCGGGGCGCTTCCATCGCGGACCGGCGTGGCTCGCCGCGATCTTCGCGCTGGTCGGGATCGCCACCTCTGCCAGCTGGATGTGGCTGAACAGCGCCGCCGCGCTGTACACGCTCGCCGGTGCGTTCACGTATGCGATCGTCTACACGGTGTGGCTGAAGCGGCGCACCTGGTGGAACGTCGTGATCGGCGGCGCCGCCGGCAGCTTCGCGGTTCTCGCCGGAGCGGCCGCCGTGCAGCCGAACCTGTCTGCCGAAGCGTGGCTGCTGGCGGTGATTCTCTTCCTGTGGACGCCGCCGCATTTCTGGAGCCTTGCGATGGTGTGCCGCGACGACTACGCGGCCGCCGGCGTGCCGATGCTGCCCGTGGTCAAGGGCGACCGCGTGACGGCGTATGCCATCCTCGGCCATGCGGCCGCGCTGGTGCTGCTGTCGCTGGCGCTGGCGTGGCTGCGGCCGGGGGCCATCTACGTGACCTGCTCGGCTATCGGCGGCGCGTCGTTCGTTTACGCAGCGCTGCGGGTGGCGCGCGATCCGACGCGCGCGACCGCGATCCGCTGCTTTCTTGCCTCGCTGACGCAGCTGTCGCTGTTGTTGCTGGGAGCGATGGCCGATGCCGTGCTGTTGGCCTGAAGCGGCGACGACGCGACGCCCCTTCGCGCTGATCGTCGCGCTGCTGCTGTGCCTGCTGCCTTTCTGCTCGCGAGCCGCTGACGACCGCGACGCCGCGGCGCTGCGCGCGAGCCAGGCTGCGATCGGCCACACGGTCGGCGACTGGACCTTCACCGATCGCCGCGGCCGCACGGTACGGCTGTCCGACTATCGCGGCAAACCGCTGGTGGTGAGCTTCATCTACACCGGATGCTTTCAGGTCTGTCCGACGACGACCCAGTTCCTCAAGCGTGCCAGCCTCGCCGCGCGCGACGCGCTCGGAACGGGCAGCTTCCGCGTCGTGTCGATCGGCTTCAACCAGCCGTTCGACACCCCCGAGGCGCTGGCCGCGTTCGCGCGCCAGCAGGGCGTCGACCTGGACAACTGGGAATTCCTCGCGCCGCGCGAAGGCGATGTCCCTGCGCTGCTCGCCGAGTTCGGCATGTCGGTGACGCCGACCGCCGCCGGCTTCGATCACCTGATCCAAACGACCGTCGTCGACACGAGCGGACGCATTCACGCGCAGGTTTACGGCGACGCCTTCGAGCTGCCGATGCTGATCAATCCGCTGAAGGAAGTGCTCGCCGGCGAGGCTGCACGCAGCATGACGCTCGACAACGTGTGGCGCAAGGTGAAGCTGTACTGCACCGTCTACGACCCCGCGAGCGGCAAGTACAAGTTCAACTATTCACTGTTCGTCGAGCTATTCGCCGGATTGACCACGCTCGGTGTGCTGGCATGGTTCATCGCTCGCGAGACGCGGCGCCATCTGCGCAGCCGGCGCGCACCTTCGAATCCATCTTGATGGCTATCAAGGCGCGCCCGCGGCCGCGCCGAGCATGATCGGCCGTCCACTCGCAAGCCGATGCAAGCGCACCTCGCCTCTCTTTCCGCCATTGCGGCACCGCCGCCGCGCGCGGCTGCCAGCGCGATCCAGCGCATCGAGCGCGCGCTCGATCGAGTCTTCGGTGCCGCGGCCAATCCGGCGCGTCAGCTCGGTGCGCTCGTCTTCCTCTCGTTCTGGATCGCGCTCGGCAGCGGCGCCTATCTCTACGTGGTCTTCGACACGGCGGCCGACGCAGCGCATCGATCGATCGACATGCTGAACACCGCGCAACCGTGGTCGGGCGGCATCGTGCGCAGCCTGCATCGTTACAGCGCCGACGGCTTTGCCTTGCTGACCCTGCTGCACCTGGCGCGCGAATGGGCACGCGGCCGCTATCACGGATTCCGCTGGTTCTCGTGGTTCACGGGCGTGCCGCTGGTGCTTCTGCTGGCTGCCGACGGCATGGTCGGTTACTGGCTGCCGGCCGACACGCGCGCCCAGTTCGTCGCCACCGCGATCGGCGAATGGGTGGGCTGGCTGCCGGGCTTCGGCGACGGGCTGATCCGCAATTTCGTCACCACGGAGGCGATCTCGGACCGGCTGTTCTCGCTGCTGGTCTTCCTGCACATTGGCGTAGGTCTGTTGATCCTGCTCGGGCTGTGGGTGCACCTGCTGCGGCTGGTACGGCCGCGCGTAAATCCCACGCGTACTGCCGGCTGGAGCTTCGCCGCGCTGGCTCTGGCGCTCGCGATCGCGCTGCCCGCGCTTTCGGCCGCGCCCGCCGACTTCGCGCGCGCGTCCGTCAACGTGCCGATCGACTGGTTCTATCTTGCGCCGCTGGCGCTCGCGCAGGGCGCGTCACCGTCGCTGTCCTGGGCCGCGGTCGCCGCAATCACCTTGCTGCTCGCCCTTCTGCCATGGACGCGGCGCGCGGCAGTCACCCCCGTCGTGGTTGATCCGCCCAACTGCACCGGCTGTGCGCGCTGCTTCGACGATTGCCCGTACGGCGCCATCGTGATGACGCCGCGTTCCGACACGACGCGGTTCAGGTCGATCGCGCGCGTCGATCCGGCGCTGTGCGCGGCCTGCGGCATCTGCGTCGGCGCGTGCCCGCGCTCCGATGCCTTGCGCAGGACGCCCGCGCTGGTGACCGGCATCGATCTGCCGGCGCGCCCGCTCGACGACCTGCGCAGCCGGCTCGGCACCGCGCTCGCGCACCGGCCCGGCGCGATTGTTGTGTTCGGCTGCGACCACGGCGCCGACCTGCAGTCGCTGGCGACGGGCGATGCAATCGCACTGTCGGCGCCCTGCCTGGCACAGGTGCCGCCGTCGTTCGCCGAATACGCGCTGCGACACGGTGCGCGCGCGGTGCTGTTCGCCGGCTGCAGCGAGCACGACTGCGAATTCCGCTTCGGCAGCCGCTTCTCCGCGGAGCGCCTGCGTGGCGCGCGCGAGCCGCACCTGCATCCGCGCGCCTGCGGACCGCAGGTGCAGCAGATCGCCGCGGGGCGTGGCGACGAGCCACAGGTGCAGGCGGCCTTGACGTCGCTGCGCCGGCAGACGCAGGAGTCCCTCGATGTGGTCTAAGCCCGCCCGCTATGCGGCACAGGTGCTGCTGTACGGCGCCTTTGCCGCGTTCGTCGGTTACTTTTCCACACAGCCGGCGTTCTCGCTGCTGAAGCCGAACGAAGGCTTGCTGCGGCTGTCATTCCTGGCGCCGGGCAAACCGCGCTTCGAGTGCCGGCAGCGCACGGCCGAAGAACTCGCCAAGCTGCCGCCGCAGATGCGCGCACCGACCGAGTGCCCGCGCGAACGCTCGCCGGTGCAGGTGCGT
>JBAIYN010000277.1:0-1938 GCA_037915775.1 Burkholderiales bacterium
CGACGAAGACTAGATGCTGCTTGCGCTCTTGTTGTCAGCGAAAGGTCGCCTTTCGGTCGAACTTCGCGGGGTGCCCATCGCGTCATGCTGCTGCGGGCGCTCGTGTAGCCTTGATCCAATCAGGCGCGCGGTACGCCGCCGGCGATAATTGCGCGCCGGGGCCGGCGCTGGCAGAGTCCAGGCAACCATCGGCCGGTACCCAGCAATCGGACCGCGACTGACGGAGGACGTGACCTCATGGCTCGCTCTCAACCCTCGTCGGACCCTGTGCTCGTGCAGTTCAACGAGTTCGAGCTCGATGAAGCAAACGCCTCGCTGCGTCGACGGGGCAAGCCGGTCGCCCTAGCGCCGACGCCGTTCGCTCTTCTCTGCGCACTCGTTAGGCATCCAGGAACGCTGTTGACAAAGCATGCGCTGCTCGACGAGGTATGGGGCCACCAGTTCGTCACCGACTCCGTGCTCAAGACCGCAATCAGCGACCTGCGCACGCTGCTCGACGACGATCCGCGTCAGCCGCGCTTCATCGAGACCGTGGCCCGTCGCGGCTATCGGTTCATTGCAGCTCCGGTCGCACTCACAGCCGCTGCGGCGCGGCAGGGAACGGGTCATGTAGCCGCGCCGGCCCGCCCGACCAACGCCTGGTTCATCGGTCGAGCCGAAGCGCTCACGCGGCTGCACTCGCTCTGGGCAGCTGCGCTCAACGGCAAACGCGCGGTCGTCTGGGTGGCCGGCGAACCGGGCATTGGCAAAACCACACTGATCGAGCAATTCGTCGCCGGCCTCGGGGCAGTTGCCTGCGCCCACGGCCAATGCGTTGATCTATACGGTGCGGGCGAACCCTATCTGCCCGTGCTCGAGGCCCTGGCGGAGTTGTGTCGCCATGACGCCGAGGTGCCGGAACTGTTGCGGTCGGTCGCTCCCACCTGGCTGCTGCAGCTGCCGTGGCTGAGCAGCCTCGAGGGACGAGAGGCACTGCAGCGCGAATTGGTGGGGGTTGGGCCCGAGCGCATGTTGCGAGAAATGGGCCAACTGCTCGACCGCTATACCGAGCATCAGCCGCTGCTGCTCGTGACCGAAGACCTGCACTGGAGCGACCGCGCCACGATCCAGCTCATCGACTACGTCGCACGACGTCGCACCAGCGCGCGTCTGATGTGGCTGGGGAGCTTCCGGCTGGCCGAAGTCGTTGCGACGGGCCATCCGCTCGGCGCCTTGCGGCACGAGTTGCGCCTGCATGGGCTCTGCGAGGAGATCGTGCTCGACCCATTCTCGGAGTCCGAGGTGGCCGATTACGTGGCGCAGCGTTTACCGTCGATGGCCGGCGACGAGTCGTTTGCCCGCACCTTGCATGGACGCACCGATGGGGTTCCACTATTCGTCGCCTCCGTGATGACTGAGGCGATGACGCGCGCGCAGGGCACCGACGACAACGCGGATGTACCCCAGCCCCTGTCGGGCCCCGCGGCATCGCTTGCGGTTCCGGAGAATCTGACCTCGCTCATCGATCGCTACATCGCCAAACTCGGAGACCAGCAGAGGGAAATCCTTTCGGCGGCTGCCGTCTGCGGCAGCGAGTTCAGGGTCGGTACGGTTGCGCTGGTTTGCGAGCGCGACGCTGCCCGGGTCGACCAGGAGTGCGCAGACCTGGCTCGAATGCAGCTTTGGCTCAAGCGCGCTGAGAAATCCGTCGATCCGGCGGAGCCCTCTTACCTGTTCAGTCATGAGCTGTTCCGCCAGGTGCTGTACGAACGCACTGCGGCGGTCTTGCGCGCACAGCTGCATCGAAAAGTCGGCGCCGCGCTGGAGACGGAGCGCCAGGCCGGCCAGTCGGTGACCTCGGCCGAGCTGGCGATGCACTTCGAGCGCGGCCGCGAGCCGCTGCTCGCGTTGCGCCACTACGCCGAGGCAGCGCAGGCAGCGTTGACGCACTTCAGCCCC
>JBAIYN010000690.1:0-8748 GCA_037915775.1 Burkholderiales bacterium
CCCGCGTCGCCGGCAGGCCGCCCTTCGACATTGGCGAACAGTGCGACTCTACGCTGCAGGTCCTGGCGGCGGATGTTGTCCGGATTGAACGTGCGCCCGATGGTCGCGATCGCGCGCAGCGGTACCACCTCCGGAGCGCCATCGGCCATCTGGCGTCCAGTGGCGATGTTCAGGTTGGCGATGTCCTCGGCCACGGTGCGGTTGACGCGCGGAAGTTGCGTGATGACTTCGTAGTTCTGACCGTCGGGCGCCAGCCAGTAGCCGGAGTTCTCTCCGCCCACCAGCGCGCGCAGTGTGGCGCCGAGCTGCGCATGCGTGATGCCGTATTCGGCCGCCAGTTCAGGCTTCAGGCGCACTGCGAGAGCGGGCGTCCCCTCCTTGATCGAAACGTCGATGTCGGTGACGCCGCGAATCTGCGCCACCTTGTTCTTGAAATCTTCCATCACGCGCCTCATCTCGGCGTCGTTGTTGCCGAGCAGCGCGACGTAGATCGCGCCCTGGAAGCCGACCGTGAGCTGCACGCCCGGAATGCCGGCCACGCGCTTGCGGATCGCTTCCTCGATCTGTTTCTGCGAGCGCTTGCGCTCGCTGCGCGGAACCAGCTTCAGGTTGATGCGGCCATTGTTGCGCGCGCCCTCGGTGCCGATGCTGGTGTCGATCGATTCGATCTCGGGAAACTCACGCAGCACCGATTCGACACGCCTGACCTGCTGGTCGGCATATTCGAGGCTGGAGCCGACCGGCATGGTCAGCCCGACGCTGGTGAAGCTCTGGTCGGCCTCCGGCATCAGCTCGCCGCCCACGAGAGCCGCAATCGGCAGGCTGACGAGGAAGCTCACGGTCGCGATCGCCAGCGTGGTCTTGCGTCGCTCGAGCGCCGTGCGCAGCAGCCGGTCGTAGAGCCGGTGCCACGACTCGACCCAGCGGTCGAACCGGCGCAGCACCGGGCCGACCAGCCGCAGATTCTTCGCCCCCTGCGGCGGATCGCGCCACACGGCCGACAGCATCGGATCGAGCGTGAAGCTGACGAACAGCGACACCAGCACCGCGACCACGACCGTCATGCCGAACGGATAGAAGAATTTGCCGACGATGCCGCTCATGAAAGCGATCGGCACGAACACCGCGACGATCGAGAACGTGGTCGCCAGCACCGCCAGTCCGATCTCGTCGGTACCCTCGCGTGCGGCGGTGTAATGGTCCTTGCCCATCTGGATGTGGCGCACGATGTTCTCGCGCACCACGATCGCATCGTCGATCAGCAGGCCGATGCACAGCGACAGCGCCATCAGCGTCATGTAGTTCAGCGTGAAGCCGAGCGAATAGACGGCGATGAAGGTCGCGATCACCGCGATCGGCAGGGTCAACCCGGTGATCACCGTGCTGCGCCACGAGCCGAGGAACAGGAACACGATCAGCACCGTCAACAACGCGCCCTCGACGATCGTCGTCTTCACGTTGTTGACCGAGTGCTCGACGAAATCCGCCATCGCCCACATGAATTTCAGTTCGACGCCGGACGGCAATTGCTTGCGGATGTCCTGCGCGGCCTCCTTCAGCTGCTGGCCGACCTTGACGATGTTGGCGTCCTGCGCCTTGAACACCCACACGCCGATCGCGGGCTGGCCGTCGATGCGCGTCAGCGACTGCCGCTCGGCCTCGCCGTCGACGACGCTGGCGACCTGCGACAGCAGGATCGGCACGCCGTTCTTGCGCGCGACGATGATTCCGTTGAAGTCGGCCGGCGAACTCAGGCGGCCGTCGACGCGCACGATCGACTCGGACGTCGGATTCGAGATCGTCCCCACCGGAACGCTGACGTTGGCGTTGCGCAGCGCCTGCACCACCTGATCGACCGTCAGGCCGTACGCGGTCAGCTTCGCGGGGTCGACGCGCGCCTGGATCTGGCGCGTCACGGTGCCGCCCAGGTCAACGCGCCCGACGCCGTTGATGCGCTCGAAACCCTTCTGCACGATCTGCTCGGCGATCAGCGTCAGCTCGCGCTGGCTGCGATCCTTGCCCAGCAGCGCGAAGGAAGCCACCGGCTGGTCGTTCTCGGTCTCCGCGCGTGTGACGATCGGATCCTTGGCATCGCGCGGGAAACTGGCGCGGATCTGCGCCAGCTTGTCGCGCACCTCCTGCATTGCGCGCGTGACGTCGACGTCGAGACGGAACTCGACCCAGGTCAACGACCGTCCCTCGTCGGAGCGCGACAGGATCCGCTTGACCCCGGCCACCGTGTTGACCGCGTTCTCGACCGGCTTGGCCAGATCGTTCTCGACCTGCTCCGGCGACGCGCCCGGATAGTTGATCCAGATCTGCACCCCGGGTGGGCTGACGTCGGGCATCGGCTCGACACCGAGCCGCATGTAGGAGAACAGGCCCAGCACCGTGAGCGCCACCATCACCATGGTGGCGAACACCGGGTGGTTGATCGAAACGCGGGTCATCCACATGGCACGATCTCGCCGGTCCGATCAGTTCGACGCCGGCGCGCGTGGCGCGTCCTTGTCGGCGACCTTCGCATCCACCGACCCGCTGACCACGCGCGCCGCGAGTCCATCGCGCAGGTTGTCGAACTTGGTTGCGAGCACGCGGTCGGTCGCTGTCACGCCCCCGACGATCTCAACCAGCTGCGCGCGTTCGTCTCTCCGGCCGAGCTCGACCGCTCGCCGCATCAGCTTCCCGTCGGCGAGGATCCACACACTCGGCTGGCCGGTGTCGCTGCGGATTGCCGACAGCGGCAATGCCGGCACTTCGCGGTCGGCGCCCACGTGCATGTGCACACGCGCGAACATGCCCGCGCGCAACAGCCAGTCCTGGTCGGCGCGTTCGTTGGGCAGCCGCACGTATACATGGATCGTGCGCGAACCCGTCTCCGCGGCCGGATTGATGCGATCGACGCGGCCGGAAAAACTGCGTCCGGTCAGACCCTCGACCTCGATGTCGACCTGGGCGCCGTGCGCGATTTGCGCCACGTCCGATACCGGTGCCTGCGCCTGCACCTCGAGCTCGGACAGGTCGACGATCGTCAGCAGTGCCGCGTCGAAGGCGACCTTCTCGCCCGGCTGCACCAGCCGCTTGGCAACCTGCCCGGCGATCGGCGCGCGCACCACCGCGTCGGCGAGCTGCAACTGCGTCTGCGCGAGCTGGGCCTGCGCGGCGTCGACTGCGGCCGCCTGCGCGCGCAGCGCGGCATCGGCGGTGTCCATCGCGTTCTGGGAAATGAAGTTCTGCCGGATCAGCTGCGCGTTGGCCTCGTGCGTGCGCTCGGACTGCGCGAGCTGTGCGCGTGCCGATTCGAGCGACGCCAACTTTTCCGCGAGCTGAGCGCGCAGTTGCGAGGTGTCGAACTCCGCCACGACCTGGCCGGCCGCGACCCGGTCGCCTTCGCGCACCAGCACGCGCTTCACTTCGGCCGACAGCTTGGAACGCACCGTCGCCTGCGAGACCGCCTGCACGTTGCCGGGGAATGACAGCTCCACTTCGAGCTTGTGCGGCGCCAGTTGCACCAGATCGCGCGCGGTGAATTCGAGCGGCGGGACTTCCTTCTTCGCCGACTGCTCGGATCTGGCCGCCTTGACCGCAACGGCGGCCGCGCCTCCTCCTGCGACCAGCAGGGCGACGCCGATCAGCAGCCACTTCTTCTGTTTGTTCATCGAACCCCCTTAAAGGGGTCGGCCGGCCCGCACGCGCGGACCCCGACCTGCGAGTGGGCGCGATTATCGGCCTGCGCCCAGCACCTGCTCGGGCTTTGCGACGAACTGCGAATTGTTGCGACGAGTTGCATTCGCGGCGGATGGAACCCGCCGCGCCGCAAGATCAGTCTTCGAGCTTGAGGTCCTGGACCTTGCGCGTGATCGTGTTGCGGCCCACGCCGAGCCTGGTCGCCGCCTCGATCCGGCGGCCGTGCGTCAGTCTGAGCGCGGTGCCGATCACGGTCGACTCGAACTCCCGCACGAGCGCCTCCATCACGCCGGTCTGCTGCGATCGCAGGC
The DNA here is from genome assembly GCA_037915775.1 of Burkholderiales bacterium. Taxonomy (GTDB): domain Bacteria; phylum Pseudomonadota; class Gammaproteobacteria; order Burkholderiales; family Burkholderiaceae_F; genus JAKOQB01. The sequence continues at coordinate 3,999 of JBAIYN010000690.1, forward strand.
GCCGCTCGACTTCAGCGCCGAGCAGAGCGGCCCAGTCGGCGCCGCCCGATGTGGCGGCCGTGGCTGCCGGCGCTCCGGTCGTCGGGACGGCCTCGGGCGCCGGTGCCGCCGCGCCTTCGGCCGCCGGCGCGATCCGGGTCACGGGTTCCTGGCGCACTTCGAGCGGCAGGTCTTCGACCTTGACCACCTGTGCCGGCGCCAGCACCGTCAGCCAATGGCACAGGTTTTCAAGCTGGCGGACGTTGCCGGGGAGTTCGAGCTGGGTGATGAACTTCAGCGCTTCGCCGGACAGCCGCTTCGGTTCGACGCCGAGCTCGCGCGCGCTCTTCGCAAGGAAGTGCCGCGCGAGGATGGGAATGTCTTCCCTGCGCTCGCGCAGCGGCGGCAGGCGCAGCCGGATCACGTTCAGACGGTGATACAGGTCCTCGCGGAACGTGCCCTGGCGCACGCGCTCCTCGAGGTTCTGATGGGTCGCGGCGATCACGCGCACGTCGGCCTTGATCGGCTGATGGCCGCCGACGCGGTAGTAGAAACCGTCGGACAACACGCGCAGCAGGCGCGTCTGCAGTTCCGCCGGCATGTCGCCGATCTCGTCGAGGAACAGCGTTCCGCCTTCGGCCTGCTCGAACCGGCCGCGCCGCATCGCCTGCGCGCCGGTGAACGCGCCGCGCTCGTGGCCGAACAGTTCACTCTCGAGCAGGTCGCGCGGGATCGCCGCCATGTTCAGCGCGATGAAGGCCGCGTTCTTGCGCGCACTGTGGTTGTGCAGCGCGCGCGCGACGACCTCTTTGCCGCTGCCGGACTCGCCGGTGATCAACACCGTGACGTTCGACTGCGACAGGCGGCCGATCGCGCGGAAGACTTCCTGCATCGCCGGCGCTTGGCCCAGGATCTCCGGCGTTTCGCCCGGCGCCTCGTCGCCCTGCTCCTCGCGCAGGCTTTCGTCGACCGCGCGCCGGATCAGCTCGACCGCCTTGTCGACATCGAACGGCTTAGGCAGGTACTCGAAGGCACCGCTCTGGAACGCCGACACCGCGCTTTCGAGATCGGAGAACGCGGTCATGATGATCACCGGCAGCGCGGGATGCTTGCGCTTGACGGAGCGCAGCAGCTCGATGCCGTTCAGTCCCGGCATGCGGATGTCCGAAACCAGCACCTGCGGGCTGTCGTGCTCGAGCTCGGACAGCACTTCCTGCCCGCCGCCGAACGAGCGGCACGGGATGTTCTCGCGGCCGAGCGCCTTTTCCAGCACCCAGCGAATCGAGCGGTCATCGTCGACGATCCAGATCGGTTTCATCACAGCGGCAGAAGTATTCGGAAATCGGTGCGTCCGGGACGCGATTCGAACTCGATCATTCCTTCGTTCTGTTGCACGAACGTCTGCGCCAGCGTGAGCCCCAGCCCGCTGCCGCCCTCGCGGCCGGACACCAGCGGAAAGAAGATGCGCTCGCGCAGTTCGTCGGGAATTCCGGGTCCGTTGTCGATCACATGCAAATCGAGTGCCAGGCGGCAGTGGCGGCGCGCGATCGTCACGTGGCGGGCGACCCGCGTGCGCAGGATGATCTGCGCCGAGCTATCCGCGATGCGCGCGCTGAGGGCCTCCGCCGCATTGCGCACGATGTTCAACAGCGCCTGGATCAGCTGCTCCTTGTCGCCGCGGCAATCGGGCACCGAGGCGTCGTAGTCGCGCACCAGCTCCAGGCCGCGCGGAAACTCGGCCAGGATCACCGCGCGCACGCGCTCGCACACCTCGTGCACATTGAACTCGGCGATGACGCGCGGCGCGCGATGCGGCGCCAGCAGGCGGTCGACCAGCCCCTGCAGGCGGTCGGCCTCGCTGATGATCACGCGCGTGTACTCGCGCTGGTCCGGCGACGCCAGTTCGCCCTCCAGCAGCTGCGCCGCCCCGCGGATGCCGCCGAGCGGGTTCTTGATCTCATGCGCGAGATTGCGCAGCAGCTGGCGGTTCGCTTCGCTCTGGTCGAGCCGTGTCTCTTCCCGGCTCACGCGCAGCTGCTGCTCGATCTCCGCCAGTTCCAGCAGAAGCGGCGTGTCGTCGGTGTACAGCGCGGTCGCCGTCGCCTGCACCGGAAGCGGGTCGTGCTGGATCCGCCTCAGCTCGATCAGCTGGCGCTGCTGGCCGAGGTCATTGGCGCGCGCCTGCTCCAGCAGGCGATCGACCACCGCCTCGTCGATGAACAGACGCGCCGCGGCCTGGCCGACGAGATTCTTGCGCGACGCCTCGAACATCTGCTCCGCCGCCTGGTTGGCGAACACCACGCGCGCCTGGTCGTCGAAGACCAGCACCGCAGTCGACAGCAGGTCGAGACCCTGGTAACGGCCGTCGTGCCGCGCCTCGGCGAAATCCGGATCGAACGCCGTCATCGGATCGATCCGAACGAAGCGCGGTCCGCCGCAGCGGACCCGCGGCGACGCAGGTGGACTACTGCCTCTGCAGCAGGGCGATTTCGCGCTTCAGCGACGCGACGTTGCTTTCGCTGCGCTGGATGTCGGCCTGCAGTCGCTGCACGCGATCCTGATAGAGCGCGTAGTTGCGCTCGTCGCCGCGACGCTCCGGCTCGCCATTGTTGTATTCGGAGCGCAGCCGGGCAAGCTTGTCCTCTTCCGACTTCAGCTCGTCTTCCAGCACGCGCTTGCGGTCGCTGTCGCGCGCACGCTGCGTATCGCCGTCGACACGGGGAAAGTTCGCCGGCCGCGCATCGGCGCCGTTCTGGGCGGGTTTCGCCGCCACGCGCGGCGCCGGCAGCGTGAGGACCGGCTGCACGTCGAGTTTCTTGCAGCCCTTGCTGTTGCCGGTGTTCTGATAGGTCTTGCGTCCCTGGTCGTCGACGCACAGGAAGATGTCCTGCGTCGCTCCGGCGCGCGGAAGCACACCCAGCAGCGCCGTCGCCAGCAGCAGTCCGATGGAATTCAGCCTGATCATGATCACGTAACGGACAAGGACGCCGCGCAGTGTACGCCGGCCGCCTCGCCAAAGGCAGAGCCGCCCGGCTCGCCCTGACGGCTGAGTTCCTCGACCAGTGACAACGCATCATCGGCATTTCGGATGATCGGCGTGAACGAAAAGGGGCGGTCGCCCGCCCCTCTGTTCGTCGACGTATCGCCGGGAGCGCAAGCGATCAGGACCCGTAGTACATGTCGAATTCGACCGGGTGCGTGGTCATGCGGAAGCGCGTGACCTCCTCCATCTTCAGCGCGATGTAGGCGTCGATCATGTCGTTGCTGAACACGCCGCCGCGGGTCAGGAACTCGCGGTCGCGGTCGAGGTTGTCGAGCGCCTCGTCGAGCGACGCGCACGGGTGCGGAACCTTGGCGGCTTCCTCCGGCTCGAGGTCGTACAGGTTCTTGTCCATCGGCTCGCCCGGATGGATCTTGTTCTGCACGCCGTCCAGACCGGCCATCAGCATCGCGGCGAACGCCAGGTACGGATTGGCGGTCGGGTCGGGGAAGCGCACCTCGACGCGGCGGCCCTTCGGATTCGACACGTACGGGATGCGGCAGGACGCGGAGCGGTTGCGCGCCGAGTACGCCAGGTTGATCGGCGCCTCGAAGCCGGGAACGAGCCGCTTGTACGAGTTGGTGCCCGGGTTGGTGAACGCGTTCAGCGCCTTGGCATGCTTGATGATGCCGCCGATGTAGTACAGCGCGAAGTCCGACAGTCCGGCGTAGCCGTTGCCTGCGAACAGGTTCGCGCCATCCTTCCATACCGACTGGTGCACGTGCATGCCGGAGCCGTTGTCGCCGACGACGGGCTTCGGCATGAAGGTGGCGGTCTTGCCGTAGCTGGCGGCGACGTTCCACACCGTGTACTTCAGGATCTGCAGCCAGTCGGCGCGCTTGACCAGCGTCTCGAACTTGGTGCCGATCTCGCACTGGCCGGGCGCCGCGACCTCGTGGTGATGGACCTCGACTTCGACTCCCTGCTGCTCGAGCAGCAGGCACATCTCGGAGCGGATGTCCTGCAGCGAATCGGTCGGCGGCACCGGGAAGTACCCGCCCTTGACCCCCGGCCGATGTGCCAGGTTGCCGGCCTCGTAGTCGATGCCGGTCGACCACGGCGCCTCTTCCGACTTGATCTTGACGAAGCAGCCTGACATGTCGACGTTCCAGGTCACCGAATCGAAGATGAAGAACTCGGGCTCTGGACCGAAGTACGCGGTGTCGCCGAGTCCGGTCGACTTCAGGTACGCCTCGGCGCGGCGCGCCAGCGAACGCGGATCACGCTCATAGCCCTTGCCGGTCGACGGCTCGATCACGTCGCACGACAGGATCAGCGTGTTCTCCTCGCGGAAAGGGTCCATGCGCGCCGTGCCCGCATCGGGCATCAGCAGCATGTCCGACGCCTCGATGCCCTTCCAGCCGGCGATCGAGGAGCCGTCGAACGCGTGACCGTGCTCGAACTTGCTGTCGTCGAACGACTTCGCCGGCACGGAAACGTGCTGCTCCTTGCCCTTGAAGTCGGTGAAGCGCAGGTCAACGAATTTCACTTCGTTGTCGGTGATCATTTTCATGACGTCTTTGGCGCTCGCCATGGAGTGTTCTCCTTCGTGAGAGGCGGGTTTGTGAATTCGGCCGGTTCGGCAGGTCCTTCCGCGCCGTGGCATCCGGCGCGTCCTTGCATTCCCTAGCAGGAAGCGTGCCGCGCCGCGCCATCGGCCTGCGCGATCGCACCCGCGTCGTGCATCAGGGGTTTAAGACGTTTCAGGCCCTTTCGGCCTCTGCCATTGTT
>JBAIYN010000424.1:0-3113 GCA_037915775.1 Burkholderiales bacterium
AGGACACGCCATTCGCCGGCCATGAACTGGAAGGCCAGGCGCATTTCACCCTCGTGGGTGGCGAAGTCCGATTCGAACGTGGCTGACGCGCTCGCGCGTCGGTGTGCCTGATGCGCGCGCTGATCGCTTCGCTGCGGATCGTCGTGCTGCTGGCGCATGTGCTCGTAGGGCTCGCGATCGCGCTCGCAATCTTTCCGTGGCAATCGCAGCGGCGACGCAACCCGACGATCCGGCGCTGGTCGCGCGTACTGCTGGCGATCTGCGGCGCGAGGCTGCGCATCACCGGCGCCGCGCTCGACCCGCAACTCGCGCGCCACGGCATGGTCGACTGGGCGCCGGGGCGGTTGCTGCTGTCGAACCACATCTCGTGGATCGACGTCTTTGCGATCCACGCGACGTCGCCGAGCCGCTTCGTCGCGAAGGCGGAGATCGGCCGCTGGCCGTTGCTCGGCTGGCTGGTGACGCTGGTGGGGACGCTGTACATCGAGCGCGGCAGGCGCCACGCGGTCGCGGCGATCAACCATCGTGTGCGCGACCACCTGAAGGCCGGCGAGACGGTCGCCGTGTTTCCCGAAGGCACTACCACCGGCGGCACGGAACTCCTGCCGTTTCACTCCAACCTGATCGCGCCCGCGCTCGAGATCGGCTGCGACGTGTGGCCGATCGCGCTGCGGTACACCGAGCGCGGCCGACCGTCACGCGCGGCCGCGTTCGTCGGCGATACCGGCCTGCTCGGATCGCTGTGGAACATCCTGGTCGCGCGCGGGCTCGAAGTCGAAGTCGCGCTGCTGGCGCCGATCGTCACGACCGCCGACCGCAACCGCCACCATGTCGCGCAGGCGGCGCTGGAAGCCATTGCCGCACATCTCGGATTGGCAACGCCCGGCAAGCGCGGCGCGCCGCAGGCTAACCCCGCTTGAGCAGCACCTCGTGCGGGTTCTGGTAGCGCGGGCACTGGATCTGGAGCAGCGCGCGGCTCGGCCAGCGCATCGCCGTCAGATGACCGCCCCAGACGCAGCCGGTGTCGAGGCAGATCGCGTCGTCGCGCAGCATCAGGCCGAGCGTCGACCAGTGGCCGAATACGACCGGCGTGCCGCGCGTGGCGCGCCGCGGATGATCGAACCAGGGCATGAACCCCGGCGGCGCCGCGCCAGCGCCTTCCTTGACCTTGAAGTCCATGGTGCCGTCGGCGTCGACGAGGCGCAGCCGGGTCAGCGCATTGATCACGCAGCGCGCGCGGTCGGCGCCTGCGAGCGCATCGCTCCAGCGCGCCGGACTATTGCCGTACATCGTCGCGAGGAAGCCGCGGTAGTCGTCGCCGCGCAGCCGCGCCTGCACCTCGGCGGCGAGCGCGAGCGTCTGTTCGACGGTCCACTGCGGCAGCACGCCCGCGTGCACGAAGAGCGCGCCCGCCTCGAAGTGCGCCAGCGGCCGCGTGCGCAGCCAGTCGAGCAGTTCGTCCCCGTCGGGCGCGTCGAGGATCTCCTGCAGCGTGTCGTCGGCGTGGAGCGGACGGATGCCCGCCGCGACCGCCAGCAGGTGCAGGTCGTGATTGCCGAGCAGCACGGTCGCCCGATCACCGAGCGACTTGACGAACCGCAGCGCCTCGAGCGAATTTGGGCCGCGGTTGACGATGTCGCCGACGAAGATCAGCGGGTCGTCGCTTCCTGCCTCGCGCAGCAGTTCGCGCAGGCGCGCGTGGCAGCCCTGGATGTCGCCGATCGCGACGATCGATCCCATCGGGGGCGCTAGCGACGCTGCGCCGCCTTGCGTCTCCCCGCCATGCGCATCAGGTGGGCCGGGTGCAGAAATGCCGCGAGATAGGCGAGTCCGACGACGATGAAACCGGCGAACAGCCAAGCGTCGGAAATTCCAGCCAGCCAGCCCGCTGTTCCAATCGCACCGAGCAAGGCATTCGCGCCGACAAGCGTCGCCGCCGTGGCGCCCGGCGACAGGCCGCGCCGCAGCAGAAGATGGTGGATGTGCCCGCGGTCGCCGACCAGCGGATTGCGGCCGCGCAGCAGGCGGCGCACGGTGACAGTGAAGAGGTCGAGCAGCACCACGCCTGCGACCCAGAGCATCACGACCGGCGGCACCGCGCGTTCGTGCTGAGACAGTTCGAGCGTGAACCACGCGATGACGAATCCGAGCGCCAGGCTACCCGTATCGCCCATAAACGTGCGCAGCCTGCCGCGCCACGGATGTGGTGCGTTGAAGATCAGAAAGCCGATCACCGCACCGAGCAGCACCATCAACAGTGTCAGCGCGCGCAGGTCGCCGAGCAGCCATGCAAACGTTGCGAAGTAAAGCAGCATCACCGCCACGATGCCCCCGGCCAATCCGTCAAGTCCGTCCAGCATGTTGATGCCGTTGACCACTGCCACGGTGGCGAAGACGGTGACGGGAACGGACCACGCATTCAGTTCGATCGGGCCGATAGCCAGGATGTCACCGAGCGAAAGCAGCAGCTGATTGCCCCAGAACGCCATCGCCAGCGCAGCCGCGATCTGCGCCAGCAGTTTGGCGCGCGGCGAACCGCCGTGACTGTCGTCGTAGAGACCGACCGCGCCCAGCGCCACCATGACCACAAGCAGCACTTGGTGGACGCTCGTGGCTCCGACCGGGACCGCCATCGTGACGAAGAAGCCGAGCAGGATCGCGAGACCGCCGGTCACCGGCACCGACTCGCCGTGACGCTTGCGCCCCGTCGGACGATCGACCAGGCGTAACCGCGCAGCCGGTACGCGCAGCGCGACGACCATCAACGCGGAGAGGAAGCAGGCGAGCGAGGCTTGGACAAGGACGTGCATTGAATCGGAAAAGTCAACTGGCCGTCGTTCACGCGGTGGTCAGGCAGAGGTGCATATTGAGCGCGGCTCGCGGAAACGCAGGCGACCCCGTCTGGTTCGCCGCCGACGAGCGATTCTCGCACAGGCCGCCGCGCGTGCTGCCACGGACTAGCGCAATCTGAGTCGGTCCGGTCAGGAACGGCGAAGCTTGCGGACCAGTGCGGTGGTCGAGCGCTCGAACAGGAACGGGATGGCAGTGGTCGTCGCGCCCCACGTCTGCGCCAGTTTCGCTTCGGGTACTTCGCCCATGTCGTAATCGCCGCC
>JBAIYN010000444.1:0-1500 GCA_037915775.1 Burkholderiales bacterium
TTGATCAGCGACTTGGCTGCGGCGCGGGCGTCCGCGGCCGCGATGTTGGGGCGCATGGGCGTAATCACGATCGTGCCGCCTTCATGCACGGTTACGTTGATTTGGTCCCCGGCCTTCAGGCCAGTCAGCTCACGCAGGGCGGCGTCGAATATCAAGCCCTGCATGTTGCCGATCCTGGTGATGGTCTTGCGCATGGCGGCCGCTGCAAAACGATCTTGTACATCATCCAGCAGCGGCCGACGAGGATGCAGCACCGCGACTCGCAGTCGACGTCGGCCGGCGTCCCCTGCGAGCGGCGCGGGCGTAACGCAACCGCGCCCGTGGACCTGCCCCGTGCGGGGTCAGCGTCGCGCGAGCGCGACCTTCGTTACAACGTCAGCCCGTGACCCGGCTTCGACGCGTGGCGCTTGGTGCTGCGGGCCGGCTTCTCCGGCGCGGTGGCAGCGGCAACGCGCTTCGCCAGCTTGTTGGTGGCGAGCTTCGACGCGGCGATCGCTTCTTTCATCGAGCGGCGCACGACCTTCCACGCCGCGGTGGCCTGCTCCTTCGAGGTCTCGGCCAGTTCAGCGGCACGCCGCTTGGCGCGGCGCAGCCCCTTTTGGAATTCCGGCGACGGGGTCGGCATTTCCATCGGCAACGCGTGCGCGCGAGGCGCAGCGCGTTTCGGTTTGCTCATTGGAGCGGCACGGGGTTTCGTACCCGGGCCGGTTTTCATCGTGGTGCGAGCGGTTGTCATCTCTACTCCTTCTCAGCTTGCCTCTTGTCGACGCGAACCTGCGCCGGCTGATCTCATCATCCACAAGCGCCCGCAGCGCACAGTGCCGCGCGTCAGGATCGCGACGTTGCTGAGGCAATCGTCTAAACGTCGCGCGATTCCGGTGCGCGCGCTGACGCAGTCCGGCCGCTCCCGCTGGCAGAATCGCCGCACCAACGTGAATCGCCGCGGAGGCCCGCATGCCAAGACTCAGCGAAGCGCAGTGGCAATCCCTCGCGAGCGCGCTGGCGCGCGAAACCGCACGTGCCGCGCCCGACTGGACCGCGCAGAACGCGCACGACCCCGGCATCACGGTGCTCGAAGTTCTCGCGTATGCGCTGACCGACCTGCAGTACCGCGCCGGCACGCTGGATGCGCAGGGCCGCCGGATCGCACAGCAGGTGGCGGGGCTCGCGCAAAAGCTGGCGGGCGCGGCGGCAACGGCCGGCGGCGGCGATTGCCCGCCCGGCCCGCAACGGGTCAACTACTTCAATGGCCAGATGCTCGGCGCCGACGACTTCACCGCCGAGCAGAACTATTGCCGCCAGAAGGCCCAGCGCCGCAACCGCCTGCTGTACGGCGCCGGCATCGTGTCTGGGCTTGCGGTCGCACTCGAACGCGCGCCGGGCGGCGGGCAGGTCGTGATCGCCCCCGGCCTGGCGTTCAATGCGCGCGGCGACGAGATCGAAGTCACCGCGCCGACGGCGCTGCCGCTGCCCGCGCAGGGCAAGTCACTGCTGGTGCTG
>JBAIYN010000041.1:0-3960 GCA_037915775.1 Burkholderiales bacterium
TCCTGCGCACCTACGTGCTGCGGCTCGGTTTCCTCGATGGCCGGCATGGCTTCCTCCTCGCGGTGTCGAATGCCGAGGGTTCGTACTATCGGTACGTCAAGGCGATGCTCGCGGCCGAGGCGCAACGAGACGACTCGTCGTGATCCCGACCTCGGTCATCGTCACCACCTACAACCGGCCCGACGCGCTGCGCGCCGTGCTGGCCGGCTTGCTCGACCAGCAGGTGCGCGATTTCGAGGTGCTCGTCGCCGATGACGGCTCGCGCGATGAAACGCGCGTGCTGGTGGAGTCGATCGCGCGCGGCGCGCCGCTGCCGATCCTGCACGTCTGGCAGGAAGACCGCGGCTTTCGCGCCGCCGCCGCACGCAATCGCGCGGCGGCGCGCGCGCGCGGCGACTACCTGCTGTTCCTCGACGGCGACTGCGTTCCGCGCGCCGGCTGGATCGGCGCGCACCGATCGCTCGCGCAGCGCGGCTGGATGGTTGCCGGCAACCGGATACTGCTGTCCGAGGCGCTGACGCGCGACGTGCTGGCGCGGGCCGACCCGCTGCACACTTGGAGCGGCGCGCGCTGGCACCAGGCGTGGGTGGCGGGCGACGTGAATCGACGGCTGCCGTTCGTCACGCTGCCGCTGGGGCCGCTGCGAATGCTCGGCGCGCGGCGCTGGCAGCGCGTGCGCACCTGCAACCTCGGCGTATGGCGCACCGATTTCGAGCGCGTAAACGGCTTCGACGAGAGTTTCGAGGGCTGGGGCTACGAGGATTCCGACCTTGCGGTGCGCCTCATCAATGCCGGAGTGCGACGCAAGGAAGGCGCATTCGCCACCGCCGTGCTGCACCTGTGGCACCGCGAGAACGAGCGCACGCGCGAAGGCGAGAACTGGCAAAGACTGCAGGGCCGAATCCGCTCGGGCGAGACCCGCGCGGCTGTCGGGCTCGATCGCTATGCGGCTCAGCCGTAGCTGAATCCGGCCCCGCGCACGCGCGGCTGCGTGCGCAGTTCCTCCAGCAGGCGATCGTCGCCGCGCACGCGCCACGCATCCGGAAGAGTCAGGTCCGCGCAGCCGCTGCGGTTGGCGACGCGCAGGACCACGCGGCAGCCAAGCGCCTCGCCGTTGCCGCTGCCGTTGCCACCGGTCACGCGATACGGCACCAGCGCATCCTTCAGCTTCGCCACGCTCGTCACGCCGTCGACCTCGATCCGCAAGGCGGCCTGCGCACGCGCGCGCGCCTCCGCGAGATCGAGGATCTCGTCGGCCAGCACCGACAGCCGATCGCCGTCGCCGGCACGCACGCGGCCGGTGACGAACACCAGCGTGTCCTCCTTCAGCAGCGCGCGCTTGCGGTCGAAGAGCTCCGCGAATACGGTGATCTCGATCGCAGCCGTTGCGTCATCGAGCACGATCACGCCGATGCGCCCGCGCCGCGTGTTCTGCGTCCGCGCCGAGACGATGATGCCTGCGATGCGGATCGGTTCGCTGCGCATGCCCGGCCCGACCGTGACCGGACGAACGTCAGAGAGCTTCAGCGACGCGAGCCGGCGCGCTTCGGCTTCGTATTCCTTGAACAGGTGTCCGCTGAAGTAGTAGCCGAGCGCGAGCTTCTCGTTCGCCAACCGCTCGCGTTCGCTCCAAGGCGCCGCCTGCATATATTCGATCGTCGTCGTTTCCAGCGCACCGCCGAACAGGCTCTCCTGCCCGGCGCTGGCGGCGGCGCGGTCGGCCGCTTCCATCGCGCGGCCCACCGAGGCAAGCAGCTTCGCGCGCTCGGCATCGAGCGCGTCGAATGCGCCGGCGCGCACCAGCGCTTCGACCACGCGCCGGTTGACGACGCGGCGGTCCACCCGCACGCAGAAGTCGAAGAGGTCGGTGAACGGTCCTTCGGCACGCACTGCGAGGACATGTTCGATTGCGCCCTGCCCCGTGCCCTTGATCGCGCCCAGCCCGTAGCGGATCGTCTTCGCATCGACCGGCTCGAAGCGATAGGTGCCGCGGTTCACGTCCGGCGGCTCGACCGTCAGGCCGAGGGCGCGGCTGTCCTCGACCAGCACCTTCACGCTGTCGGTGTCGCCCGCGAGCGCGGTCAGGTTGGCCGCCATGAACGCGGCCGGATGGTGCGCCTTGAAGTACGCGGTCTGGTAGGCGACCAGCGCGTACGCGGCGCTGTGGCTCTTGTTGAACCCGTAGCCCGCGAACTTCTCCATCTGGTCGAACAGGATCTGCGCCTTGTTCTCGGGCATGCCGCGCTCGACCGCGCCCCTGAGGAAGATCTCGCGCTGCTTGGCCATCTCCTCGGGCTTCTTCTTGCCCATCGCCCGCCGCAGCAGGTCGGCGCCGCCCAGCGTGTAGCCGCCGATGACCTGCGCGATGGTCATCACGTGCTCCTGATACGTCATCACCCCATAGGTCGGGCCGAGGATCGGCTCCAGCCGCGGATCGAGATACTCGACCTTCTTGCCGTGCTTGCGGTCGCAGAACTCCGGGATCAGGTCCATCGGCCCGGGGCGGTACAGCGCGTTCAGAGCGATCAGGTCCTCGAGCACGCTGGGCTTGGCGCGCTTGAGCATGCCGCGCATGCCCTGCGAGTCGAACTGGAACACCGCCGTCGTATCGGCGCGGCGGAACACCTCGAACGTCTTCGCGTCGTCCAGCGGCAGGTCGTCGAGCGAGAGCGTCGACGCCGGGTCGAGCTGCGTCACGTAGCGCAGCGTGAGATCCAGGATCGTCAGCGTGGTGAGACCGAGGAAGTCGAACTTCACCAGCCCGATCGCCTCGACGTCGTCCTTGTCGAACTGGCTCACTACCGCGTCGGTGCCCTGCGCGCAGTACAGTGGGCAGAAGTCGGTCAGCTTGCCGGGCGCGATCAGCACGCCGCCCGCGTGCATGCCGACGTTGCGCGTCAGCCCCTCGAGCGGCTTCGACAGCTCGACCAGCTCCGCGTACTCCTCGTCACCCTTGACCGCCTCCGCAAACGCGGGCTCCTCATTGAGCGCGCGCTCGAGCGTCCACGGATCGGCAGGGTTGTGCGGAATCAGCTTCGACAGCGTGTCGCACTTGGTGTACGGCAGGTCGAGCACGCGGCCGACGTCGCGCACGACCGCCTTGGCGCCGAGCGTGCCGAAGGTCGCGATCTGGCTCACCGCCTGCGCGCCGTACTTGCGCTTCACGTATTCGATCACGCGGTCGCGGTTGTCCTGGCAGAAGTCGATGTCGAAGTCCGGCATCGACACGCGCTCGGGATTCAGGAACCGCTCGAACAGCAGCTCGTAGCGCAGCGGATCCAGATCGGTGATGTTCAGCGAATACGCGACCAGCGAGCCCGCGCCCGAGCCGCGCCCCGGTCCGACCGGAATGCCGTTCTCCTTGGCCCAGTTGATGAAGTCGGCGACGATCAGGAAGTAGCCGGAGAAGCCCATCTTCGCGATCGTCCCCAGCTCCCATTCGAGCCGCTCCACGTAGGTCGGCCGCTGCCGGTCGCACTCGGCGGCGTCCGGGAACAACTTCAGCAGTCGCTTCTCGAGCCCCGCCAATGCCAGATCGTGGCAATGCTGGTCGAGCGTGACGCCCGGAGGCGTCGGAAAATCCGGCAGGCGCGCCTTGCCAAGCGTCAGGTCGAGATTGCAGCGTTTGGCGATCTCGACGGCGTTGCGCAGTGCCGCTGGAATGTCGCCGAAAAGTTGCGCCATCTCGGCCGCGGTCTTGAAGTACTGCTCGGGCGTGAAGCGCCGCGGCCGGCGCGGATCGGCGAGCGTGTAGCCATCCGCGATGCAGACGCGCGCCTCGTGCGCACGGAATTCATCCCGCGCGATGAACTGAACCGGGTGCGTGGCGACGACGGGCAGCTTCAGTTCGACCGCGAGCGGAAGCGACGCGGCCGTGCATTCGTCGTCGCCACTGCGGCCGGCACGCTGCAACTCCAGGTAGAAACGGCGCGGAAAGGCCTCCGCCAGCCTTTGCGCGGT
>JBAIYN010000231.1:0-1637 GCA_037915775.1 Burkholderiales bacterium
CCCGAGGTCGAAAGCGCGTTGCTGCTGCACCCGGCGGTGGCCGAATGCGCGGTGGTCGGCGCCGACGATCCCGAACGCGGGCAGATCGTCAAGGCGTTCGTGGTGCTGGCTCCCGGGATGGCGGGCGATGCCGCGCTGGTGCGCGCGCTGCAGGAATTCGTCAAGACGCAGATCGCGCCGTACAAGTATCCGCGCGCGATCGATTTCATCGACTCACTGCCGCGCACCGAAACCGGCAAGCTGCAGCGCTTCAAGCTGCGCCAACCCGGCCGCTAGAACCACGCGTTGCGGTCGCACTCGGCCGCGCGCGTGGCCAGCGTCCAGTGGATCGACGCCTCCCGCGGCGTGTGCGCCGTGATCTCGGATCGCCGCCACAGGCCGTTGCCCAGGACCGAGGCGCCCGCGGGCGCCGACACCTGCAGGTAGACGGCAACGCCTGAATCGAGCGCCTTCTCATCGACCGCCGGGCTCCAGCCGGGCCGATCGTGCACCAGCACGCGCGGATGATTGGCCAGGTAAAGCGAAACGAGCCCGGCCTCGAACGGCGGGCCGACGATCAGGTTGACCCGGCAGGGCGCAAGCAGGCTCGACTCGGCCTCGATCGCCCGCGCGAGTTCGCGCGCGGGATACATGCGATCGGTCCGCAGGCCCAGCGAATCTTCCACCATCGGAATGGACGCCAGCGAGAACAGCAGCAGAGATACCGCGTGGACCGCCAGCGTGCCGCGCAGGACCGGGCGGAATCCTGACTCGCCGCGGCTCTGCTCGATCCACGCGGCCACGGGAATGCAGGCGACCTGCAGGGTCTGCATGCCCCACGCGGCCTGCAGGTCGACGCCGAAGATCAGACAGAGCGCGATGACGATCAGCAGCGGTGCGCCCACCAGGCCGGCGAACCAGACGCGCGCAGACTGCGACAAGGGGCCGCGGGACACATCGCGCGGACCCGGCAGGACGACGATGGCCGCAAGCGCCAGCATCGCCGCGTTGGCACGCAGCTGCACGGCGATGAACGATGCAACCCGCGACAGGCGCTCGCCGGACGACAGGTCGGCGCCGAGCGATTCGCTCGCGTAGCGGAAGGTCGGGAATCCATTGGCCACCAGCCACAGAACGTGCGGGACCATCAGCACCGCGGTGACGACGCACGCCACCACCACGCCGCGGCGCACCGGAAGCTGTCGAAAGCGTCCGGACCAGACCAGGACGCCCAGCAGGCAGAGAAGCGGCACGATGGCCTGGTATTTGGACAGCAGCGCGGCCGCCGCTGCAGCGCCGACAAGCACCCACGGCCCTGGCCGCGCCTGCCTCAGCGCGTGCAATGCAAGCCAGACCGTCAGCGCGACGCACATCACCAGAACGGTGTTGTGATTGAACATGTATGCGCGCCAGCTGAAGTACTGCACCAGCGTCCACAGCAGCCCGGCGTAGACGGCGACGCGCGTTCCGAGCAGCAGGCGCGCGATGTCGATCGTCAGGCCGCCGGTGATCGCAAGGCAGGCGAAGGCCCACGCGTAGGCCATCCAGGGCGCGGGATCGGCAAGATGGTCCCCCAGCGCGATCAGGAATACCGGCAGCGGCGGATGCTTGACGTACCCCCATTGCAGGCTCTGCGCCCATCCGAACAGCTCGACGCT
>JBAIYN010000191.1:0-1917 GCA_037915775.1 Burkholderiales bacterium
GTCGCCTCCAACGTAACGCTCGCGAACTGGGGTTCACGCTTGTACAAACCATTCCAGCGAACGCATAGGTTCATTGGTAGGAGCCGCCGTTTTTGTGGCGGCGTCTCGAAGCACGTCCCGCGGGACAAGTGAGGCTCTTTGTGCAAAGCCGCCCCGACGCTTGTCACTTGTCGCCCGCCCGCGCGGGCGTCGACCTTGCCGCCGGGGACCCTGAAATGACGACAATAATCGTTTGACAGGTAGGTTGTGGGCGGTCTATATCAAAGGCAAAACCACAACCACGTCGCACGGGGGGGATATGACGAATCGAACTCCCAACGGAGATCCGCAGCGCGAGTGTCGGGTCGATCGATCACCACGGCAGTATGAGCGCAGGAGGCGGGTCGCGCTACTTGCCGCGCTGTTGCCGGCGGCGCTGTGCGCCGTCTGGCTGCCGAGGGCAGTCAACGCGCAACCGGTGACGTCTCCCAACATCTTTCAGCGCCCGACGGCAGGCAGCGCCGATCTCGGAGCCGCCAGTCCTGCCGATCTGACCTTCCACGGCGGCTCCGTCATGACCGCCTTCACCGCCTATCTCATATACTGGCTGCCTCCCGGTACCCACTTTTCCTCGCCGATCAGCGACGCCAATTACGAGCAAGTGATCGAGCAGTACTTCCAGAATGTCGGCGGCACGCCATTCTACAACATCGTGACGCAGTATCCTGGTATGAATGGAACCCCGCCGAACGCGGTCACGCTCGGCGGCTCGGTAGTCGACACGAACCCGTACCCGCACGCCGGGACGCTCGCTGATCCGCTGCTCGATGCTGACGTCGTCAACGAGATCAAATCGGTCATCGTCGCACAATCGTGGCCCACCGGGCTGGGCACGATGTACTTCGTGTTTACTGGGAGCGGCATCGAGAGTTGCTTCGACGCGTCGCATACGTTTTGCACGCCGTCGAAGTACTGTGCCTACCACTCGAACTTCCCGTTCAATTCGGACGTCGTCGTGTACGCGAACGCGGCCGACAGACACAGCACGTGCGGTCAAGTCAACATCGATATCACCGGCGATCCCGCGGCCGATGCCGAGGTCAGTCTCGTCTCGCACGAGCATCTCGAGGCCGTCACCGATCCGCTGTTCGCCGGCTGGTTCGACAGCAGCGGCTTCGAAGTTGCCGACAAGTGCCAGTTCAACTTCCAGTTCGGTGATGCGACGACGCCGAATGTGTTCCTCAACGGCCACCCGTACAGACTCCAGTCGGAGTGGAGCAACGCCGCGAATCAGTGTGCCTTCGGCCTCAGCTGCCCACTGTCTCCGGCGCCGAATTGCCGGACGGCGGGAAGCAGCGGTCTCCTCATCGCCAGCCCGAACGATTTCTCGAAGCATGCGCTGAAATGGACTTGGTCGAAGGGTGCCTCGACCAGCATCGCCGAGTTCGGCCTGCCCACGACAACGACGAGCTACGCCTTGTGTATCTATGACGGTACCAGCCTGGTCCTCGACGTGGAGGTGCCGGATGGCCAGTTGTGCGGCACCCAGTCGTGTTGGAGCGCTGTCTCGACGGGGTACAAGTTCAAGAACAAGACGGGGTTCTTGAACGGACTCACGGGCATTGCACTGAAGGCGAGCGCCGATTCGAAGTCGAAGATCACCTTCAAGGGCAAGGGCGCCACGCTGCCGATGCCGACGCTCGGGTTGTCGGGTGGACCCGTGACCGTTCAGCTGGTCAACAACTCGTCGGCCGTCTGCTTCGAGGGTGACTACAGCGGCAGCGATATCAGCGTAAACGACCCGAGCAAGTTCAAAGCGTCGCACCACTACCCCCGGCTTGTGGCTGGGCAAACGCCTCGACCCGGACTTCCTGCTCCCGGTGCATTCCGCGACGGTTGACAGCGCGTCTGTCCGCGCCGTATACGGCGCAGGACTCC
>JBAIYN010000167.1:0-5890 GCA_037915775.1 Burkholderiales bacterium
GGCAGCTCGTCGCCACTGCGATGCCCATCAGGCCGCCGACGCCGAGCATCGCCGCATCGAGCGTCAGCCGCAGCCCGAGCTGGCGGATGTCGGTGCCGAGGATGGTCGGGATGTAGCCGTTCACCCGGGCCGCCGCCGCGTAGTAGTAGCTGTCGAGCCGATCGTGGAACGTCCACGGCTCCTTCAGTCCCAGCCACTGGTCCATGCGCAGCAGCTTGAACTGCACGAGCTTCATCCAGCCGTCGCTGATGATCGCCTGGTACAGGCCGGTGATCAGCGCGGTGGCGCCGAGCAGCCGCGCCTTGAACATGCCCGCGGCAGCGGAACCCGTATACAGCGCGTCCAGCACCACGCCACTGGCGCGCCCTTCGGGAAACGGCAGCTGCTCGTCGTTGATGAAGCGGCGCTTCAGCGGAAACGCGAGCAGCACGCCGATGATCGACACGACGCACATCCACGCGATCATGTGCCACCACAGGATGATCTTGCCGGTCACCAGCATGTACGCGGCGAGGCTGGACACCATCGGCGAGACCATGTAGCCGGCCGCGGTGGCGATCGACTGCGTGCAGTTGTTCTCCAGGATCGTGAAGTCGGACACCAGCCCGGCGCCGTGCATGATCCGGTAGATCGCGAACGCGAGGATCACCGCGGTCAGCCCCACGCCGATCGAGATGCCGGTCTTGGCGGCGATGTAGAGCGAGGTGGCGGCCAGCACGCCACCCAGCAGAAAGCCCGTAAGCGCGGAACGAATCGTCAGCTGCGGCATGTCGCCGCGATAGACGTTGTTCAGCCACCACTGGTCCTTCTGCGACCGGCTCCAGGTGCGGACCTGTTGTTCGTCGAGTTGCAGCAGTGCCATGTTGTCGTTCGTGTTGTCGAAGGCGGCGCTATCTTCGCAGATCACGCGGCGAAATCGAACGGCCGCTCGGCGCTCGCAATTTGAAACACTTTCGCGGTCGCGCGCGGCACGGTGACGTCAGCCCGGGCCGCCCTGCCGGCGTTGACTCGTCATCGCCCGTTCGATTGCGGAGGTCGCGTGAAACCGAACCGATGGTCCAACTCCGGCCGCGCCGCGGCCCTGCTGCTCTCGCTGGCGCTGGTCGGCTGTGTGGTCGTGCCCGCGGAACCCTACTACGCGGGCGGGCCGGTGATGGCCGCGCCGCCGCCGCCGCGCGCCGAGGTCGTCGGGGTGGCGCCTTACCCCGGCTACGTCTGGATCGGCGGCTACTGGAACTGGAGCGGCAATCGTCATGTATGGGTTGGCGGCCACTGGGAAGCGCCTCGACCCGGCTACCGGTGGGTGCCGCACCGCTGGGAGCACGACCGCGACGGCTGGCGCCTGCACGGCGGACGCTGGGAGCGCGGCGGTTGAGCGTCGCTGCCGTGCGTTTGCGAGCGTTGACGATCCCATCGATGCGCGGCGGATGAGCCGTGCGAACGGACGATCCGCGCCCACCGCACGGTCACGCGACAAGGTTTGCCGACTACACTGAGTCCGCATCTGCAGCGGGAGGCAGGCCGATGTTCAGAGCGCCGCGTGACCGGGTGATTCTTTCCGCATTGCTGCTTGCGGCGGCGCCCGCATTCGCGGCCGACGAACCCACGATCTACCGCTGCGAATCCGCCCGCGGCGTCATCTCCTACAGCGACTCTCCCTGCCCCGCCGGATCGCGCGCGGCGCGCACTGTCGAGCGTGAGCCCGCGGTCGAGGTCCCGCCGGCGACCGACAAGTCGGAGCCGGCCAAGCCGTCGGCCGGGAAGATCGCACCGGCGAAGAAGGACGCATTCGATCCCTGGCTGGAAAACCAGCGCCTGAACGAGCAGATCGCGCAGCAGCGCCGCGCCTGCGCCGAACTCGAGCGCAGCATCGCGTTCCACCGGCGCGATCTCGACGCCGCGGCGCCCGGCCACGCCGCATCGATCGAGCTCGAACTGCGTCGCGCGCAGGACGATTACCAGCTGCATTGCGCGCAGCGCTAGCGCGGGTCGCCGCGCACGGGCCGATATGATGCGCGCATGTTCGCGAACACGCGCACGCTCTGTCTTGCCCTGCTGCTGTTGCTCATCGGCGCGCCCGCCCTCGCGCAGCCGCACACGGTGCTGCTCGAGGAGCTGACCTGGACCGAAGTGCGCGACGACATCGCGGCGGGCAAGACCACGATCATCGTGCCGATCGGCGGCACCGAGCAGAACGGACCCGCAATGGTGCTCGGCAAGCACAACGTGCGCGTCAAGCTGCTGTCGGAGAAGATCGCGCTCGCGCTGGGCAACGCGCTGGTGGCGCCGGTGCTGTCCTACGTGGCCGAAGGCAACATCGACCCGCCGACCGCGCACATGCGGTTTCCGGGCACGATCACGGTGCCCGAGCCGGTGTTCGAGAAAGTGGTCGAGTCGGCCGCGCGCAGCTTCAGGCACCACGGTTTCCGCGACATCGTGCTGCTGGGAGACCACGGCGGCTACCAGAAGGGCCTGCAAGCAGTGGCGGCACGGCTGAACCGCGAATGGGCCGCCAGCGGCGCGCGCGTGCACGCAGTGCCGGAGTACTACCACGCGACCGAGATCGCTTATCCGCAATTGCTGAAGCAGCGCGGCTACCGCGCCGAGGAGATCGGCACGCATGCGGGGCTCGCCGACACTTCACTGGCGCTTGCGGTCGATCCACGCCTGGTGCGCGCGGAACGGCTGCACGCCGAGCCGCACCCCGGCCGCGTCGACGGCGTCTATGGCGACCCGAGCCGCTCGACCGCGGAACTGGGCCAGCTCGGTGTCAACCTGATCGTCACGCAGACAGTTGAAGCGATCAGAAAGGCGACCGCGCGCCGATAGCCGCGCATCACAGGTTCAGTCACGCCGCGATCCGCCTCGTGCGGCGCTTCATCTCTCCCGAGGTCAACGACACGAAATGAATAATCTCCGTACCCGCCTGCCGTTCATTGCCTGCTGCGTACTGGCTGCAGCGTCCGCCCCGGTCGCGGCGCAGATGCCGCCGACGCCGGACCCGCACAACCTCTACAGCGAAACCACCGCCGGCAAGCTGAGCCCCGCCGTCGCCGGCCATCTGGCGCGCATTTACGTCCCGAACCGGCAGTCGGACGACGTGACGGTGATCGATCCGGCGACGATGAAGGTGGTCGACCGCTTCAAGGCCGGAATCAATCCGCAGCACATCGTTCCGTCGTGGGATCTGCAGACGCTGTGGGTCACCAACAATGCCGAAGGCCGCACCGACGGCACCCTGACGCCGATCGACCCGAAGACCGGCAAGCCGGGCAGGAACATCGTGGTCGACGATCCGTACAACATGTACTTCACGCCCGACGGCGCCTCGGCGATCGTGGTGGCCGAGGCGAGGAAGCGGCTCGATTTCCGCGACCCGCACACGATGGCGATGCAGTATTCGATCTCCGTGCCGCAGTGCCCCGGCATCAATCACGCCGACTTCTCGATCGACGGCAAGTACGTGATCTTCACCTGCGAGTTCGGCGGCAGCCTGGCGAAGATCGACCTCGCCAACCGCAAGGTCGTCGGCTACCTGTCGCTCGGCAAGGGGCGCATGCCGCAGGACATCCGCGTGTCGCCGGACGGCAAGCTGTTCTACGTCGCGGACATGAAGTCCGACGGCGTGCACCTGATCGACGGCGATTCGTTCACCAAGGTCGGATTCATCGAGACCGGCGTCGGCGCGCACGGCCTGTATCCGAGCCGCGACGGCAAGAAGCTGTACGTCGCCAATCGCGGCTCGAACAAGGTGTGGGGACCGCCGCGCGGCAAGGGCAGCGTGGCGGTGATCGACTTTGCCACGCGCAAGGTCGAGAAGACCTGGCCGATTCCCGGCGGCGGCAGTCCCGACATGGGCAACGTCAGCGCGGACGGCAAGACGCTGTGGTTGTCGGGCCGCTACGACGACGTGATCTACGCGTTCGACACGACCACCGGCGCGCTGCTGGCCACGGTCTCATCGCCGAAGGAGCCGCACGGCCTGACGGTGTGGCCGCAGCCTGGCCGCTATTCGCTCGGCCACACCGGCAACCTCCGCTGAGTTCGACTAGGGCGTGATGAAAGTCACCGCGTAGCTGGCGGTGGCGCCTGCGGCGCAGTTGGCGACGCCGGCGATGTCGATGCTGACCGCAGTATCGGCGATGCCGCGATCCCAACCGCTGGCCGGCGACGCCGTCGTGTCAATCGACCAGACCAGCGTGTTGTCGCCGTAGCCATTGTCGGTGCGGCTTTCGGCGCGCGTCGCAATGGCCTGACCGATGTCGCCGCGCATCGCGACGCTCGCGGCGGAGAAATCGGCGCCCGGACACGAATACGAGAATCGGTCGCCGGGTCCCTGCAAGGGTCGCGGGAAGAAGCCCGACGGCGGCCAGGCAACGCCGATCTTGGCCGCTGCCGTGCCGGTGGTTCCCGGCCCGAGCACCCAGAGCGCGTTGGCCTGCGGCGCGTCACCGCTGCCGACGATCGCGAGGCGCGAATACAAGATCCAGCGCCGATGGCCGACCGCGAAATTGTTCCCTCCGCGGTCGCTGATGTAACCATCGAGAATCGACACGCTGCGCGGGAAGGTCGAGTACGCGAGATTCGACCGGCCGGCTGCCTCCGCTCCGTCGGCGCTATAGCACGGCCAGTTGGTCGACGGGAAATGGCTCAAGGTATCGGCCGCATCCATCATCAGCGCGGTCTGTTGCGCTTTCGCGGAGAAGGTCAAATCAAGCGACAGGTTGCCTGGCAGTCCTGCCATCGCGCGGTAGTAGTTCAGGCGTCTGAGCACGGCCAGCTTGAATGACGTGGGCGTGTCCCCTGCCACGCAGCCAGCAACGTTTCCGGTCCACGAGAACGGTGTGTTGTCGACATAGGTGTCGTACCAGCGGGCGACGACTTCGCTTCGGCTCGCGGTGTCGATCGGATTCACCGGCGCGGCCAGCGGACCGGCCGGCGGCTGCTCGGTCGCCGTCACCAGGTTGAAGGTGTAGCTGCCGACATTGCGCAGCGTGACGTCAATGTAGGTGAGCGCACCGACCGCCACCGTAGGAATCGACAGGATGCCGGTGGTCGCGTCGTAGGACACGGTCGCCGGGAGTGGCGGAAGTTGCTCCGACGCAGACTGCAGCACGAACACGTAGTTGCCGATATTGCGCAATGAGACGTTCACATACGTGGCGCTGCCGACCTGCACCGCGGGAATGCTCAGAATGCCGGTTCCCCCATCATATGTGACCGTCTGCGCAAGGGCAGACGCCGACGCGAACCACAGCGCCGCGCAGAACGCTCGTCTGGTAGTACGCATCCCCCTCCGCCCGGCGTCGCGCTACGCCGGCTCCGGCACGCTCGGCAGGCCGGCGAGCGCCATCGCCAGTTCGCGTTCGTCGTACTCCTGATCGGTCAACTTGCCGGCGAAGTAGTCCATGTAAGCCTGCATGTCGAAGTGCCCGTGGCCGCACAGGTTGAACAGGATCGCGCGGCTCCTGCCTTCCTCGCGGCAGCGTAGTGCCTCGTCGATCGCACCCTTGACCGCGTGATTGGCTTCCGGCGCGGGCACGATCCCCTCGTGCCGCGCGAAGAAGATACCTGCTTCGAAGCACTGCGTCTGGTGGTACGAGCGCGCCTCGATCAGGCCGAGTTCCTTGATGTGCGACACCAGCGGCGCCATGCCGTGGTAGCGCAGGCCGCCGGCGTGGAATCCGGGCGGCATGAAGGTGGAGCCGAGCGTGTGCATCTTCGCCAGCGGCGCCATGTGGCCGGTGTCGCCGAAGTCGTACGCATAGCGGCCGCGCGTCAGGCTCGGGCAGGCGGAAGGCTCGACCGCGACGATGCGCACCTTGCGGCCGCCGCGCAGATGCGCTCCGAGGAAGGGAAACACGATGCCGGCGAAGTTCGAGCCGCCGCC
>JBAIYN010000392.1:0-4905 GCA_037915775.1 Burkholderiales bacterium
GTGGTTGTCAATGCTGCAGCGACTGCGATGACGGCTACCCTAAGCACTTGCCCCATTCACTTCTCCTCACGTGTTGTGTTCGCTGGCTGGCCGGCCGGGCCACTCGTCGACGCCGCAGCGACTACCCGTGCTGCGGAGACTGCATGATCGTCCAACTGATTCTCTCCCCGGCGAGAGGCACTTCTTACTTGGCGCCTCCTGAAACTATGATAGGCATGGCCGTCGAAGGAAAGCAATATCGCCGTCCGATTCAGCGGCAATCGATAACTTGATGGGAGACACCGATGAAGCATGCGCGGATCCTTGGCTGCGCCCTCGCACTTGCCTGCGGCATAGCCGCGGCGCAACAGAAGAACATCAACTTCGACCTGCTCGCCGCGGCGCGCGCCGGCAACGTCCCTACCGTCAACGCGTTACTCGAACAAGGTGCCAGTCCGAACTCGCGCAATCGACTCGGCGACTCGCCGCTGAACATGGCCGCGCGGGCGGGCAACGTCGCTCTCGTCAAGGTGTTGCTGGAGCACGGTGCCGACGTCAACGAAGCGAATATTGCGCGGGTCACGCCGCTGATGAGCGCAGCCTTCGGCGGTCACGAGGAGATCGTCCGCCTGCTGCTTGCTAAGAAAGCCGACCCTGCATCGACGGACCGGCTGCAGAAAACTGCGATGGTGTATGCGGCGGGTAACGGCAATGCCGGATGCGTGCAGGCGCTGCTCGAAGCGGGCATCGACCCGAACACGCGCTACGACGCTGCCACGACCGCGCTGATGTGGGCGGCCGGTTATGGCAAGGTCGACAACCTGAAGGTTCTCCTGGCACGCGGCGCCGATGTGAAGGCGCGCGATGACCGCGGCATGACGGCACTCGCCATCGCGCGCGAGCAGAAGCAGGCGGACGCGGAAGCGTTGCTGCGCGCCGCCGGAGCAATCGAATGAAGCCGGCGCTGTTGCTTGCACTCGTCCTCGCCAGCTTCAACGCGCACGCCGGTCTGGCGCTGGTGGGCAACGAGAACGGTGGCACCATCTCGGTGATCGATACCGATAAGGACGCGGTGGTTGGCGAAATCAAGACCGGAGGCAAACCGCGCGGCACGGCGATCGACACGCGCCGCAGGCTGGCCTATGTCTCCGACCAGCCCGAAAACGCGCTGCTGGTGGTCGATATCGACAAACGCGCGGTGCTGCGCAAGGTCGACCTGGGCGAATCGCCCGAGGGTGTCTACATCTCGCCTGACGGCAAGCTGGTCGCGGCGGCGGTCGAGCTGACCAACAGCGTCGCGTTCGTCGACACGGCGACCGACGCCGTGACGTTCAAGGTCAAGATCAAGGCCGAGAACCCCGAGCACGCCGTCTTCTCTCCCGACGGCCGCTTCGTCTACGCGAGCGCGGAGGAGGACGACAAGCTCGAGGTGATCGATGTGGCCGCGCACGCGGTCGTCACGCAGTTGACGGTCGGCAAGCGGCCGCGCGGAATCGCCTTCACGCCCGACGGTGCCAAGGCGTACGTGGCGTGCGAACGCGCCAACACGGTGTACGTGATCGATGCGCGCGCACACAAGATCCTCGGCACGATCAAGGCCGGGCTGCGCTCGAACGGCCTGACGATGAATCCGGATGGCAAGCATGTTTACCTGAGCAACGGCGGTGACGGCAACGTGATGGTCATCGACACCGCAACGGACAAGGTCATCAGCACGATCCAGGTCGGCAAGCGGCCGTGGAACATGGCGCTGACACGCAATGGAGCCAAGCTGTACGTTGCGAACGGACGATCGAACAGCGTTTCGGTCATCGACACGACCCGGAACGCGGTGATCAAGGAGATCCCGGTCGGCGAAACGCCGTGGGGCGTGGCGATCCTCGACTGAGCCCGACTCAGACGATCGCGTAGTTGCGCATCATCATGCCGTCCTCGTGCTCGAGGTTGTGGCAGTGGAACATGTAGCGTTGCGGACCGGCGAACTCCGAAGTCGGCGGTAACGAGAAATTGACGGCGATCCAGACCGTCTCGTTGGGCCACACGACGACCGTGTCCTTGACGCCGAGGTCCGTCGGCAGGCGGCCGTTGCCGGCGGTCGCCAGGGCTCGCGCCGGTCCGTAGGTGCCCTGTCGTCGCAGCACGCGAAATCCCTCGCCGTGCAGGTGCATCGGGTGTGGCATCGAGATCGGGCTGTTCTTGATTTCCCACACCTCGCGCGTGCCGCGGGCGACGCGGAAGGCGATTTCGTCGATGCGGTACGGCGCGCCATCGATCACGAATCCCGTGCGTTCGATGAAATCGAGGCGGAAGCGTCGCACATGCGCGTCGGTCGGCGCAGCCGCGTCGGGCAGCGCGGATAGCCGCTCCGGCATCCGCGGCGCGGCGGCCGGCGCTTGGCCGCCCACGCGCAGCGAAAACAGCGGCATCCGCGCACCATCCGGAAGCGGAGTGACTACGGGCCCGCCCGCATCGGACCTGCAAATCTCGACTGCAGCAAGCGGCGCATAACGTTCGCGAATCGGGTGCCGCATCAATGGCGCCTCGGCCTGGATCTGGGCTCGCGGATCGAACGCCAGGCTGATCGCGGAAACCGCGCGCTGGCCGGCGACGTTCACGGCGACGTCGATCCGCTCCGCCGGATGGACAAAGACACGATCGACTTCGATCGGCGACGCCAGCAGTCCGCCGTCGACCCCAAGCAGATAGAACGGAAGCGACTTTTCGCCCTGAAACGAAAACAGCAGGCCGCGCGCATTGCACGCGTTGAGCACCTGCATGCGCACCCAGCCGGGCGCAACATCGAACGACGCATCTAGGGCGCCGTTGACAAGGGCACGGTTGCCGAGCCAGCCGGTCACGCAATCGGCCGCAGTCGGCGCATAGGGAGACAGTTGTTCGCCGCGCGCTCGCACGTCGGCCACCGCGAGTGCGAGCCGATTGGCGGGCGGGAGGGCGAGCGCGGCATCGAGCGCCGCGTCTTCTTCGTCGGTGACCACGAAAAGGCCGGCGAGTCCGGCATGAACCTGTTCCGCGGTCAGTCCCTGGACATGGGAATGGAACCAATACAGTCCCGCGCGGTTGAAGATCCTGAAGCGCACCGCCTTGCTGTCGCCCGGCGCGATGACCACGAATCCGGCCCCGTCCTGAGCCTCGGGTGTCACCAGCCCGTGGAAATGGACCGTGGTCGGCTGTGGCAGGCGATTGACGATCTCGGCCTCGAACTCTGCGCCGCGCCGCGCGACCAGGATTGGCTGCGCGACCGCCCGCGAACCGAGATCGGCGACATATCGACAACGCCCTTGAATCGCGTCGTGGCGCTCGACGATCAGCCGCCGGACGGCCGCCGCATCGACATGCTGACCCTGCGAGAACGCCAGCGGAGCCGGCGCCGTCCGGCAGGAAGCGAGGACAGAACCGAGGCCGGCCGCAGCCAGGAAACGTCGGCGGTCAAGCATGGACTGGGACAGGATGCGGGCAGGAATTCCGACGCGCGTGACATTACCTCAATCGCCCGCGCTCGAACGTCCGATGGTGCGCCCTCGCGCTGGACCCGCCGTTGCACATCCGTCGATGAAGCACGGTGGTTGGCGGGTTGCCGGTGCATGCGCAATCCGCGTGCGAAAATCGACCGCGAACCTAAGCGTCGCGGCGCTGTCCATGTCGCTGGCCCCGGCAGGCCCAGCCGGCCATTGATGCGTGCGCGCCAAAGATGAATTGATCCTGCCTTGGGTGAATCGCCAACGGCAGCTCACCTGAACCGGGAATCGCCCATCCGACCCTATGACCGCAGGTCCTCCCTCAACTTATCCGCGAACCGCGGTTGCCCTGCACTGGTTGCTGGTGTTGCTGATCGTCGTACTGCTGGCCAGCGGCTGGCACATGGTCGGCATTCCGACGAACACTCCAGCGCGCGGATTCTTCTTCAATCTTCACAAGTCGCTCGGCATCGCAACCGGCGCCGCCATCCTCGTTTTGATCGCCTGGCGAATCACGCACTCCGCGCCCCCGTTGCCCGCCGCGATGCCCGGATGGGAGCGGCTCGCCGCCGGCATCAGCCATCTGCTGACGTACGCGCTGCTGGTTCTGATGACGCTGACCGGCTACCTGACTTCCTCGTTCAGCAAGTACGGCCCGAAGCTGTTCGGCATTCCACTGCCGCACTGGGGATGGGACGATGCCGCGCTGCGCGCGGGCTACGCGGCCGTGCATCGCCTGACGATCCTCGTCTTCGTGGTGCTGATCGCGATTCACGTCGCCGCGGCGGTGAAGCACCTGATCGTCGACAGGGACGGCGTGTTCCGGCGGATCGCTTCCTGGTAGAAGGGTGGCGGAGACGGACGCATCCAAAAACGTCCTGCCAAGCCGCATCAGCACTGGCCTCGACACAGACCAACCGCAAAATCTGTCGTTCGTCTATCGATCAGTCGCTCCCGCGCTCAAGCCCTCACTGCGCGTCGAGCGCGATCGCAAGCTGTTGAGCTACTCGGAGCGCTCGCGCGCTTGCTGTGGGACGCGCTGGGACGATTGCTGGGCGCGTTTTGGAGCTTGGGAAGATTCGACTTACAGCGCTGCGCTATTGCAATGCAGCAAAGATCGCGCAAAGGAGCTATGTGTGCTGTCGCTCAGTCGTCAGCGTCGCGTCCGTGCACGCCGAGCGCCGTGTCGCGGGATCCGCGGACTATGGATCCGTTGGCTCCCGATGTCCGATGGCAGAGACCGTGACTCTTACAAAGCCGGCTGCTTCGTGCCCTCTGCCGCGACCCGAGCGGACACGATTGGCGCGTCCAGGTGCGTGGGGGCTGACGGCCTCGGCGTCCAATGCTGCGGGGACGGTCGCAAGACTTGGTCCTTGTCCAATCTTGCGGCACTGAACGCCGCTCCCTCGGTACAGGCGAAGATGATGGCCGTGCACGCGATGGCCTCGAC
>JBAIYN010000635.1:0-5986 GCA_037915775.1 Burkholderiales bacterium
ACTCCTGTCGAATTTCGTCTGTGTTTGAACGGTCCGGTGCTCAATGCATCCGATGACAGGAAGCGTAAGAATGCGCGCGAAATGCGGCTGCTAATTGTTCGCTAAGGAATTCCTAAGAATCTCTTAACCGGCCGCAGTGGCCGGCCAACTCACGTAGGCATGGGCTGAAGCAGAGGCCAAGGCCAAATCGCGACGCTGTTCGGGCGGCCGCGGCCAATGTCTTGTTCTTCGGTCTGAACTCGCGCGACATAGAAACGCGAGTTCGCCTTCAACCGAAGACGGCCAGACACAACCGTCGTCCGCCGGTCTCGCTGGCGGCTGAACCTTCATTGAGTGGATCAATTTGAACGGCCGGATACGGCCAAGCCGAATGATGCATTTGGATCGTGAGGCGGAGGCCGCGTTCTTCGAAAGCTGCTGGTCAATCGCCGCCTTGCCAGGCGCGCACTACGATGACCGCTTTCCTCGGCGCTCGCCTTTCATCTCGATGCCTGCGAACGACGGGTGAGCGATGTGGACTTACACCACCCGGAGGGACACGACCCGCCGCTTCAACCGGCACCTTTCGCCCCGGCATACCCAATTCAGACTATCTAGCTCCTTTTAGTAACGGTTGCTGCCGGTCCGCCCGGGAATAAAAGGGGATCGAACGCGGTCTTGCACTTCAGCGCCGAACGGATCGGGTCAGGCGTGCGGATGCGGAGGTCACCTTGTCAGATTACTTTCACCCAATCGATCGCAGGCAGTTCCTTCGGCTCGCAGGTCTCGGCGGCGTCGCGTTCTCTTCGACATTGGTCGGCTGCGCGAGCATGGGCCGCGAGGCGCACGAGTTCTACTTCGTGCAACTGTCAGATTCGCACTGGGGATTCAAAGGACCGGTCGTGAATCCGGACGCGCAGGGCACGCTGCCGAAGGCGATCGCCGCTGTCAATTCTCTGCCGGTGCCGCCCGACTTCATTGTCTTCACCGGCGACCTCACGCATACCACCGACGATCCGGAAGAGCGCCGGCGACGGCTCGCGCAATTCAAAGAGGTCGTGGGCGGGCTGAAGAATCCAAATGTCCGGTTCATGCCCGGCGAGCACGATGCTTCGCTGGACTGGGGCAAGGCCTGGTCGGAGTTCTTCGGGCCGACGCATTACACCTTTGAACACAAAGGTGTGCACTTCATCGTGCTCGACAATGTTTCGGACCCCGCCGCGCGCATCGGTGATGAGCAACTCGCGTGGCTGAGGGCCGACCTCGACAGACAGGACAAGGACGGGCCGATCGTGGTGCTGACGCACCGGCCGCTGTTCGACCTGTATCCACAGTGGGACTGGGCCACGCGCGACGGTGCGCAGGCGATCGAACTGCTGATGCCTTACCGCAACGTCACCGTGTTCTACGGGCACATCCATCAGGAGCACCATCAGATGACCGGCCATATCGCTCACCATGCCGCGAAGTCACTCATTTTTCCGTTGCCGGCTCCGGGCTCGCAGCCAAAGCGCGATCCGATACGCTGGGACGCTTCGCAGCCATATCGCGGGCTTGGCTTCCGGCAGGTCGAGGCTGAGCCGCCCATGCATTTTTCGTTGGCCGAACTGCCGGTGAATGCGGCCTGATCCGATGCGGCGGCGTACATTCGTCCTAAGCGGGTCTGCACTGGCGGCCACGTTCGCGTTGTCGTTCATCGGTGTGCGGGCACAAGACAAAGTGATTCCGGTGATCGCCCGCAAGTTCGTATTCCTGCCCAATGAGATCACGCTGCGGCGGGGCGAACCCGTGGTACTGGAGTTCACCGCGCCCGAGGTGGTGATGGGATTCGCGGTGCCGGACCTGAAGCTGCGCACAGACATCATTCCGGGCCAGGTCGCGCGTCTGCGGGTGCAGCCCGACCGGGTGGGGACATTCGACTTCCTGTGCGATATCTTCTGCGGCGACGGGCATGAGGGCATGAGCGGCAAGCTGATCGTGACGGCCTGAAGTCCCGCACCACCCGGAGATGCGCCGCCGCATGGCCGAGCAGGATCGCCGCTTCGAGAGCAGCGTGCTGCCGCACCAGGATGCGGCTTACAACTTGGCGCGCTGGCTGACGGGCAACGACCAGGACGCGCTGGATGTGGTGCAGGACGCCTTTCTGCGCGCGCACCGCTCGATTGATAGCCTGCGCGGTGCCGACGGACGCCCCTGGCTGCTGGCGATCGTGCGCAATGCGTGCTTTTCCTGGCTGCGCATCAATCGCCCGGTCGAAGTTGCAGGCTCGCTGGACGAAGCGGAGCGCGACTTTGTGGTCGCTGGCGAAGGGGTAAGCCCGAATCCGGAGTCGCTCGCGCTAGAAAGCCTGGACCGCAAGGTCCTCAACGATGCCATTGCCGCCATGCCGGCACCGTTTCGTGAGGTTCTGATCCTGCGCGAACTCGAAGAGCTGTCGTACCAGCAGATCGCCAGGGTGACCGGCGCGCCAATCGGCACGGTGATGTCGCGCCTGTCGCGCGCGCGGCGTCTTCTGGCGCAGTCGTTCCGAGTGGTTCTTGCCCATTCCGAGCCGGGGGTGCGTCGATGACGGAACACGACGCGCTGAACCTGTTGCAGCCCTACGTCGACGGAGAACTCGACGCGTCGACCTGTGTGAGCCTTGAGCGCTACCTGGCGGGAGATGCACAGATGCGCGCCGCTCTGCAGCATCTGCGCGCCGTTTCGGTGTCGGTGCGTACCCAGGCGGACTATCACTTGGCTCCGCCCGCCATGCTGGCACGCATGCAAGTGCCAGCGGCGGTCGCAACGCCGCCCGCGCAGCGCATGGTGCGCCACTCGCCGTGGAACTGGCTGCGCCTTGTGGGCGCCGGCGCTACGGCCGCCGCGCTTGCTGCCATTGTCACGTTCGTGGTGGTGCGGCCGTCGCAGCAAAAACTAATTCAACGCGATGTCTACGCAGCCCACGTGCGAGCGACGGTGGGTGAACGCCTGTTCGACGTCGCGTCGTCCGACCGCCATACGATCAAGCCGTGGCTGAGCGCGCGGCTGGGCTACTCGCCGCCCGTGCCGGACCTGTCGGGCAGCGGCTACGAGATGGTTGGCGGGCGAATCGATGTCGTCGGCGGCGAGCGCATCGCGGTGCTGGTGTACCGGCGGCGCCAACACATGATCGACGTGCTGATCCGCCCGGGCGGTGCGGACGGGCCCCCCATTCGGTCGACGCTTAGCGGGTACAACCTGGAACATTTCGCTCGGCAAGGCATGAGCTACTGGCTTGTTTCCGACCTGAACGCGAACGAACTCGGGGACCTGGCACGGCTGCTTGCTGCGGCTAGCGCGAATCCGTAAGTCGTGCGGACCTGTCCGACCTGTATTCTGTCCAAGAGACGCTTACCTGTGAGCGAGATCACCGAACTAATCCGGCGCGCGAACGAGGGCGAATCGCAGGCCCGCGAGCAGCTGTTGGCGGCGCTGTATCGCGACCTGCGGCGCCTCGCCCATTCGCGACTGGCGCGCAGCGAAACGCTGACGCTGCTCGACACGACTTCCCTCGTGCACGACGCCTTCCTGAAGCTGCTCGATAGCAAGGAACTGCAGTTTGCCGACCGCGGTCGCTTTCTGGCCTATTCCGCGAAGGCGATGCGTTAGATTGTCGTCGACGAAATTCGTAATCGGCGCACCGTAAAGCGCGGCGGCACGGCAGAACATGTCGAACTGGACACCGCATCGGACGAGGCTGCGCAGGCCGGGGACGAAGAGATCCTGCGCGTGCACGAAGCGCTGGATGAGCTTGCCACGCTCGATGTCCGGCTGGCGAGTGTGGTCGAGATGCGCTTCTTCGCCGGGTTGGCCGAGACCGACATTGCGGCCGCGCTGGGTGTGACTGAACGCACCGTGCGGCGTGACTGGGACAAGGCGCGCACCCTGTTGTATTCGGCACTGAAATGACGGCAGGCCATGCGCAATCGGCACTGATGAAGATCGCCCCCGACCTGTGGCCCGTAGTGTCGTCCCTGCTCGACGAAGCGCTCGATCTGCCGACCGAAGAAGACCGGCAGAAATGGTTGTGCGAACTGCCGCCGGAGGCGGAGGCGCACCGCGAAACGCTCGAACGCCTGCTGCGCGACCACGCGCACGTGCAGACGCGGGACTTTCTCGGCGCGCCGGCGGCGATGGGGCGCCAAACGCCGCGCCCGCCAGAGAGCCGCAGCGAGGATGCGGGTCGTCTCGTCGGACCCTACCGCCTCTTGCACGAGATCGGCCGTGGCGGCATGGGCAGCGTCTGGCTCGCCGAACGCGTCGACGGGCTGCTCAAGCGCATGGTCGCGCTGAAGCTGCCGCATCCGGGGCTCGCTGACCGCGGCTTCGCCGAGCGTCTGGCGCGCGAGCGCGACATCCTCGCGTCGCTCGCGCATCCGCAGATCGCGCGGCTGTACGACGCCGGCGTCACCGCCGACGGCCAGCCGTTCATGGCGCTGGAATACATCGAGGGCAAGACGATCATCGAGGACTGCGACGCGCAGCGGCGCGATGTTCGCGCTCGGATCGAGCTGTTCCTGCAGGTGCTCGAGGCCGTGCAGTACGCGCACGCGCATCTGGTGATCCATCGCGATCTGAAGCCGTCGAATGTGCTGGTCGATGCGAACGCGCAGGTCAAGCTGCTCGATTTCGGCGTGGCCAAGCTGATGGTCGACGGCCGCGGCGAGGCGACCGAACTGACGCTCGACGCCGGCCAGGCGCTCACACCCGATTTCGCATCGCCGGAGCAGATCCTCGGGAGGCCGCTTTCCACTGCCAGCGACGTGTATTCGCTCGGCGTGCTTCTGTATCAGCTGCTGACCGGTGCGCGCCCGTATCGCCTGCTGCGCGCGGAGCAGCGGTCGCTGGCTCAGGCGATTCTCGCGCTCGACATCCCGCGCCCGAGCGCCGCTGTCTCCGCTCAAGCGGAAACCGCCAACGCAAGAAACTCGACGCCGCAGCGGCTCGCTCGCACGCTGCGCGGCGACCTCGACACTATTGTGCTGAAGGCGCTGAAGGCGAAGCCCGAAGACCGATACGAGTCCGCCGAGGCGCTGCGCGACGACCTGCAGCGCTACCTTGCGGGCAGGCCGGTGCAGGCTCAGCCCGATTCGCGCGGGTATGTCTTGCGCAAGTTCATCACGCGCAACCGTATGGCGGTCGGCAGCGCGCTTGTCGTCTTGATCGCCATTGTCGGCGGCGCTTCGGCCGCCGTGTGGCAGGCGCGAAGCGCACAGGCACAGGCCGAGCGCGCCGATCAGGTCAAGGGCTTCGTGCTGTCGTTGTTGCGCAGCGCCGACGGCGATGCGGGTGGGCGATCCGACAGTAGTACTTCCGACCTTCTGATGCGCGCACGAGAGCGCATTGATGCCGAATTGAAGGACCGCCCGGACGTTGCGATCGAGCTGCTCGACACCGTCGGCTACAGCCTGCTCGGACTCGGCAGGACCGGCGAAGCGCTGAACGTCCTGTCGGACACGCTCGACCGGGCCCGATCGGTCTTGCCACGAGACGCGCCGCTCACGTTGCGAATCCAGGTCAACTACGGCGAGGCACTCTATTCATCCGAAGACTTCGAGGATGCCGAGCGCGAGCTGCGTGCCGCACTCTCGGGGTTGCGCCGCGTTGGAGACTGGCGTGGCCAGGTTTCTGCACTGCGCTGGCTTAGCAGGGTCCTGCTGCATACCGGACGCATTGACCCGGGGCTGGCCGCCGCGCGCGAGGCGCTGGAGATCGCGCAATTCAAGGTGGTTCCCCTCGACGACGAGCAGATCTCCTATGCAGAGTCCGCCGTGCTCAACGCGATGGCTCTCGCGCGGTCGCCCGGGCAGCTCGCGCTGAGCCGGCAGGCCTACGAACGGGCCAGAGCGCTGTATCGCGACAGGTCGGTGCGGCCGCTAATCGCATCCCGCGCTGACTACACGCGCGCTTTGGTTTCCGAAGGCGTTCCAGCGC
This sequence comes from Burkholderiales bacterium, assembly GCA_037915775.1. Classification (GTDB taxonomy): domain Bacteria; phylum Pseudomonadota; class Gammaproteobacteria; order Burkholderiales; family Burkholderiaceae_F; genus JAKOQB01. The sequence goes on from JBAIYN010000635.1 coordinate 5,935, forward strand.
AGGCCGTCCCGATCGCGCAGGAAAACCTGCGCGCCGGGATTGCACTATTTGG
>JBAIYN010000214.1:0-4400 GCA_037915775.1 Burkholderiales bacterium
ATGGGTAGCCAGTTGCGATGGTCCGCAACCGAGTCCCCATTCCAATGTTTCCACTGCGTCGGACTGTGCCTGGCGACGTGGCGTGGCGGAACCGGTAGACGCTGGGCGACAGGCGTTAGCGGCCTCACTTCGGGTGTTGGTAGATCCCGGTCTTGGCGGGCGTCGTCGACATGTCGTCGGCCATGAAGTAGACGTTGGTCGAGTCCACGAGGATGTCGTGCAACACACCCAATGAGCCCTGCGTGTCGACGACTACCGTTACCGTCGGGCTGGGACCCGACTTGTCGGCCCTCACAATCGTGGGGCCGATCACCGCGTAAATCCCCGCGTCATCGACCGTCAGATCGTGCAGCGCAACTCCTCCTCCGAGATCGCGCGTCGTCACGGCACCGGTCGCCTTGGACGCGCTCCACACCACGCTGCTCCTGATGTCCTGACGCCAGTAGACCGCGTCGGCGTCGACCCACAGTCCCCAGGCACCGTTCAGCCCCGTCGCGACAGGTGTGGCCGTGCCTCCACCCTTCGGCACCTTCTGAATGTCCGTGCCGTTGTTGAAATACACGTAGGCCCCATCAACCGCGACCGGAACGCCGCCCCCCGGGAAGCGCCCCGGCGCACCAGTCACATCGACGAGCAGGTCCACGAGTACCTCGGGTGTGCCACCCGCAAAATCGTCTACGCGGTAGACGGTGGTTTCCCACTGGTACACGTTCCGTTTCACGTCGTAGATCGTCTGTGCCACGGCCCAGTACACATAGAAGAGGTCCACAGCGAAGTTCGACTGGGTCGTCAGCGCAGCGCTGCCGTTTGCGGTCAGCATCAGGAATTTCGCGCCGCTGCCGTCGGGTGCGATCCGCACGAGACCGGCGTTGGTGGTCGGTGTCGGGTTGAGCACGCGGTAGTAGACGGCCGCCGCGTCCACGGCGAAGCTCGAGGCCGCGCTTGAGGTTACGACGCTGGGCGTGCCAAGGGCCTTCAAGATGTCGCCGATTCCCCCGTTGCGTTGCCTCCAGAAGAGCCGGTCCACGTTGCCTTTCAAGTCGAAGGAAAGATCAAGACCGGTGGCCAGTGCAGTGATGCAGGGCGCATTGCACACGGTGACCGTGAGTGGCGCCGTTTGGGTTGGTGCCGACGGACTCGAGGCCGAGATCCCGACTGTGTAAGTGCCGTTGGGGAGTCCCGTCGGGATTGTGAGATTCGCTTGGGCGGCAGTGTCGGTCGCGGAGAGGGTCGCAGGCGTGACCGTTACGGCGATACCGTCGGGGGACGCACCCGAGAGGGAAACTAGGTCGTTGAAGCCGGTCATCCGGTTAACCTTCACCTGCGTTGAGGCGGTCTGCCCTGCAGCCCCCGAGACCGCTGAGGGTCCGAGCGTGATCGAGAAGGCGTTCACGCCATTCCCGAGGAACGCCTCAGCTGCTGTGCCGTCGGCGTTGGTCACGACGGCGAAGAACTGATTCTTCGAGGGGCTGTAGCCGGCAACGCCGGTGAACGTCTGTCCCGTATAGGGACACTGGCTGCCATAAGTCACCGAAAGCTCGTACACCGGCCCTAGGGCGCTTGGCGTGGCCGAGCCAGTCCGCGTGCACCCGGCTTCGTCCGTGCCGGAGATCGTGCCGGAACCAATGTGGAGACTCATCGCCCATTGGCGGACCGCCGAGGCGACTTGTCCATCGACAGAACGGTTCACGGGCTTATCGAAATCCCAAGCGTCACTCGACCTGAGCGAAACGGGAGCTTGGGACACCGTGCCACTGAGCGTGCCGTTCAGCAAAGAGTCGGTGACGTAGTCCGCCGAGAATGTTCCGGGCCCGAAAGCGCCTCCCGGGAGAACGAATAGAGTCAGGCTGGACGAAGCAAAGGTTCCCTTGGTCGCCTTACCCTTGCCGACCGCTGCAAAGTTCACGACGTTCGGATTGCCGGGGGCCGTAACGACGAAGAAGTAGCGGCCATCTCTGAGGATGGTCCCGATGTTGTTCCGATCATCCGGGGTCGTGCCGGTCCAAATTCCCGCCGCTGAACTGAACGTGGCGGAAGACACTCCGAAGATGTAGGGGACGGTGCCGCCGCTCCGCTGAAGGCTAACGTCGGCGTAGCCGGAGGCTTCATCGAGCTGTACCCATGGCATACGCAGTTGGCCCGTGGTGGTGCTATAGGAGTCGGCGGCGGAACCGGGCGGCAGCTGCGGCGTGGCTGCCTGCAGCGTGAAAATGGCGTTGGCGTCAAAGGAGAACATCACGTTGGTGTATGTCGCGATGTTGTCAACGCTGACCGCGTCAAGCGTGGCCGTGCGTGAGCCCAGGTCGACAGAGTCCACCGCCGTCGCCCACGTCGAAACAAGAAGAAGAAATCCCGCAATCATCCACCGCGCCAAGGTCTTCATCGCTGACCTCTCCGAAGTGCGTCGCTGTTGAGAGCGGCAATCGACCCATCCCCGAGCGGCGTAAGGTGTAGCGCCTCTCTTCTCTGCAAACATATGCCGTGTGGAGGGGATGAATAAGCCAGGCGCCGATTGCGTCAGCCTGAGACGCAGCGCACAACAAAGAAGACGTGCGGATCACTCATCAGTCTTGAGGACGGCTCAAGTCTGCGATGTCAGCCAAGCGACGTCGCGGCATAGAAGCTGCGGGCGCGCGACCGCTAAATGATCATGTCCGCTCCGTTTCCGGCAGACTGATTCCGGACGATGCCGGTCATAGCCAACGTCGGCTCAAGCGCGCGTGTATGTCAGGACCTGACCGACTGCCGTAGAGCGCCGCAACCGCCGAAAGCAGCCATTTGGCGACTGAGGCTAGCTTGGCGAGCGTCGCCTTGCGAGCTTCATCTCGAACTTGCACTGTGGGCGAAGGGCGTCACTTCGCGCGGGCTGTACCTCGCCCATGGCGCCACTTTGGAGATGGAAAGAGTTGCCGAAAAACAATAATTGACATATCGTTTATCAATATTATCTGCATAGAGGCCCCTCAGTGAAACAATCCTCCACGCTGCCGCTGGCACAAGCCTCATTGCGCATCCTGATCATCCTCAACTGGCTGTTCGGCGCTGGGATCCTCACGCTGCTCATCGCCACCATCGTCGCCGAGCAATGGACGTTCACTGCGCTCGGCATTCCCCCGTCCGCAGAACTCCGCCCGATGATGACGGGGATGCGCGCAATCGCGGCGCTCGGGCTGGTCGCGATCCCGCTCCATTGGGTCGTCCTCGTGCGGCTGCTTGCGATCGTCGAGACGGTGCGCAGCGGAGATCCATTCGTCGCCGCGAACAGCGTCCGCCTGCAAACCATCGCCTGGGCGCTGCTCGCTCTGCAACTCGTCAGCCTCACTATCGGCAGCATCGGCGAAGCGATTTCGACCCCCGCCCACCCGCTGCACCTGGATGCAGGCGTTTCGGTCAGCGGGTGGCTGGCCGTCATTCTCACCTTCATCCTCGCGCGGGTCTTCGCCGAAGGCACGCTGATGCGCAACGATCTGGAAGGGACGGTGTGACGTGGCGATCATCGTCAAGCTCGACGATCTTCTCCACGATCGGCGGATGACTCTGACGGAGCTCGCCGAGCGGATCGACATCACTCTGGCGAATCTCTCGATCCTCAAGACGGGAAAGGCGCGCGCGATCCGCTTTTCCACACTTGAGGCGATCTGCGCGGTTCTTCGGTGCCAACCCGGCGACTTGCTTCAATTCCAACCGGATTCCCGCGCTCGACAGGCGCTGAAGCCAATGCGCGCGGCTTGATGCCCCAGGAGAATCGACATGGACTCGACTGCTGCGCCTCTTTCACGTTCGACCGCGGACACTGAGAGCGGGGTATCGCTGCTGCGACTCTATGTGCTGCGCGCCACCTACCTTTTGCTCGTGGTCGGGTTGGGGACGATGATCGTGCCAGTGCTTTTCCAGCATGAGCCGATGGCGCGCGGCGTGATCCCGAGCCTGCTGGGCGGCGTGTGGCTGCTTGCGTTCGTCGGGCTGCGCTACCCGCTGCAGATGCTTCCCCTCCTGCTGCTTGAATTCGTGTGGAAGACGACCTGGCTGATCACCTTCGGATTGCCGCAGTGGTCCGCAGGACAGCTGCCGCCGACTTTCGGCGACGACTTCGGGGCGATCGTCCCTGGCGTAGTCTTGATGCCGATCGTGATCCCCTGGGGCTACGTCTATCGACGCTACATCCAGCAACAGGGGAATCGCTGGCGGTGATTGGCCGTCGTGCGGCGCGGTTCGTTGAATGCCGCTTGGGGTCGATGCACCTATTCATCGCGATGAGGAGCTGCCGTTCGCGTAGCTCGGTTCGTCAGTCGACGCGGACGAGCTCCGATCGCCCAGTTTGGAGAAATCGGACCAAGCAGATTCTGGCGCGAAATGCAGTGTCAGTTGCACACTGAAACCGGCCGCTGGCTATGTCGGTT
>JBAIYN010000605.1:0-5655 GCA_037915775.1 Burkholderiales bacterium
CCGACTACCAGCGCAGCGCAGCGCGCGAGGACGTGCATTTCGCCGCCGGCGAGACATGGATCGTCTTCACCGACCAGGTGTCGCATGCGGCGCTTGCCGGACGATTCATGTTCGAGCAGACCTTCTACCTGCCTGTTGGCGCACAGCGTTTTCCCGAACGCTCGCCCTTGCGCGTGCTGGAGCGACTGTCCGGACGGGCCCTGGTCTGACCCGAGCCTCGGCCGGCGATGAACTGGGCGGGTCTTGGTCATCCGGTCGAGCTGGCGGCGCTGGGCTGGGTGCTGTTCGTCGCGCTCGTGTTCCAGGCGGGCTTCGTGCTGCTGCGACCGGCCGCGCGCCGGGATTTCCTGCCGCTGTCGATCCAGCAGCACGCGTGGCTCGCCGGCATCGTCTGCCTCGGCGTGCTCTGGTCGCTGCGGATCCGGATCGACGACGGACTGCAGCTGTCGATGATCGGCGTGTCGCTGTATGCGCTCGTCTTCGGCTACCGCCGCGCTCTGCTGGGCGCGGCGGTTGCGCTCGTCGGCCTCACGGCGCTGACCCATGGTGGCTGGCTCGAAGTCGGATTGACCGGTCTGCTGCTGGCTGCGCTGCCCGCCGGCGTGGCCACGGCGTTGCAGCGGCTGCTGCGGATGCGCCTGCCGCTGCACCTGTTCGTGTTCATCATCGGCAACGGCCTGTTCGCGACGCTGGTCGCCTCGAGCTGCGCGCAGATCGCGCTGCTGGCGGTTCAACTCGCGCTGGCGCAGCGAGAGCTTGCCAACGCCGGCGAGGTCGCCGCCTACGCGCTGCTGCTCGCGTGGGGCGAGGCGCTGGTGAGCGGGATGGTCTTCTCGGCGCTGGTGGTCTTCCGGCCGCAGATCGTGATGACGTACGCGCAGGACGACTACCTGCGCCGCTGAGCTTTCCGCCGCGCAACGCACGCCCGGCCTGCGCTGTTATTCTTCCGCCGCCTCCATCCACAGGGATTCGCGATGACCGCGCGCACCGGTGCCCGCATCCTGGTCGATCAGCTGCTGGTCCAGGGCGTGAACCATATCTTCTGCGTCCCGGGGGAAAGCTACCTGGCCGTGCTCGACGCGCTGCACGATGCGCGCTCGATCAAGCTGATCCTCAATCGTCACGAGTCCGGCTCGACCTACATGGCCGACGCGTACGCGAAGCTGACCGGGCAGCCGGGCGTGGCCTTCGTCACGCGCGGGCCGGGTGCGACGAACGCGTCGATCGGCATTCACACCGCGTTCCAGGATTCGACGCCGATCATCGTCTTCGTCGGCCAGGTCGGCTCCGATTTCGTCGAACGCGAGGCATTCCAGGAACTCGACTACCGGCGCATGTTCGGGCAGATGACGAAGTGGGTCGCACAGATCGATCGCGCGGACCGGATCCCCGAATTCGTCGCGCACGCGTTCCAGGTCGCCACCAGCGGGCGCCCGGGGCCCGTGGTGCTGGCCCTGCCCGAGGACGTGCAGACGCAGACCGCCGACGTGCCCGACGCCGCGTGCCATGCGCCGGTGCAGGCATCGCCGAGCGACACGCAGATCGCCGCGCTGCGCCGCCTGCTGGGACAGGCGCAGCGGCCGATCGTGATCCTGGGCGGATCTGGCTGGACGCAGGCCGCATGCGACAACGTGCGGCGCTGGGCCGAATCGAACTTCCTGCCGATCAGTTGCGCGTTCCGCTACCAGGACCTGTTCGACAACCGTCACGCCAGCTATGTCGGCGACGTCGGCATCGGCATCAATCCGAAACTCGCGCAGCGGATCAAGGACGCCGATCTGGTGATCGCGATCGGTCCGCGGCTGGGCGAGATGACCACGGGCGGCTACACGCTGCTCGACGTGCCGCGGCCGAAGCAGACGCTGGTGCACGTGCACGCCAGCACCGAGGAGCTCGGCCGCGTCTATCAGGCCGCACTGATGATCTGCTCCGGCATGCCGCAGTTCGCGTCGCGCCTGGCGATGATGATGCCGATCGAGTCGCCGCCGTGGCGCGACGAACTGGCGGCCGCGCGCGCGGACTACGAGGCGTGGCAGGCGCGCCCGCCGGTGTATGCGCACGCGGTGCCCAAACTCGACCTGTGGCAGGTCGTCGAGCAGATCAGACGCACGCTGCCCGAGGACACGTTGATCACCAACGGCGCCGGGAATTTTTCCACCTGGGCGCATCGCTTCTACCGCTACACGGGCCTGCGCACGCAACTGGCGCCGACCTCCGGCAGCATGGGCTATGGAGTGCCCGCGGGCGTGGCGGCCAAGATCGTGGCGCCCGAGCGCACGGTCGTCACCTTTGCCGGCGACGGCGAATTCCTGATGACCGGGCAGGAACTGGCGACCGCGGTGCAGTACCGAGCCGGGCTGGTGGTGATCGTGTTCAACAACGGCATGTACGGCACGATCCGCATGCACCAGGAGCGCGAGTTCCCGGCGCGCGTATATGGCACGCAGCTGACCAATCCGCACTTTGCTCTGCTGGCGGAAGCGTTCGGCGCGTTCGGCGCGGTGGTCGAGACGACCGATGAGTTCGGACCGGCGCTGGCGCGCGCAGTTGCGCACACGCGCGACAAGCACCTGCCGGCGCTGATCGAGCTGCGCTGCGACCCCGAAGTGATCACGCCCAACGCGACGCTGTCGGCGATCCGCGCCACCGCGCAGCTGCAGCGTTAGCCGGGCGGACCGGCGCATCACCCCTCGACTCGACGGATGAGTCCGCCGTTCAGCGGATTCAACCGCGCGCGCAGTGCGTGCTAGCTTCGATTCGAGGGCAGCAAGGGAATCCCGGAGGAAACATGCAGCGCATCGTCGTCGTCGGTCAGCCGGCCCCGGCCGGCGCTCTGTGCTTCCGCGAGTTCGCGCGCATGCTGGCGCTGCGGCTCGGCGCGCACCAGGTGACGGAAGAATCGTCGACGAACGTGATGCGCGAGGAAGCGTGGGTCGGCGCGGAGCCGGCCGGCATCTTCACCGAAAGGCTGTTCCGCGAGGCCGACACGATCGTCTGGCTGCACTTCTCGCCGCTGCCGTTCGTGCGCGACTGGGCTGCGCGCATCGTGGACGGGTTGCGCCGGCTCGCCGCGAGCCTGCGTCGCCGGCAAGCGCTGACGCGCGGATACGCGCTGCGCGCCTCGTGGAGCGACATCCGGCGTTCGTTCGGCTATCTGCAGATCGCACCCGAGATGTACGCGCTGATGGGGCATCCGGCGCTTGCGCACGCGCGCGTGATCGAGCTGCGCTCGCCGCAGCAGGCCGAGTTCTGGCTGATGACGCAGCGCCGCCGCAGCGGACTCGGCGCCCGGTCCAGCGCCGGCGCACCCGCGCACTGACGTTCTCTCTCCCGATTAGCTCGACGCCGGCAGCGCGGTCGCGTACTCCCGCGCGTAGGCGCGCACGATCGACTCGACGTCCGTGTCGCCGGTGAATCCCATCGCCGCCGCACGCGGGGTCACGAATCGCGCCGGCCAGGTGCGGACGATCGCGCGGATCCGCTCGTCGGGCTGCATCTTGACCCGTGCGACCGCGGCATCGCCCCCCACCGCGCGCAGCGCCTCGAGCATCTGCGCCACCGTCACCGTCAGCCCCGGCAGATTGATCGCGCGCCGCAGGCCCCAGGCCGCGCTCGGCAGTTCGTGCGCGTGGATGAATGCCGCCACCGCCGACTGCGGCGACAGCACCCACATCCCGGTGTCGATGTCGACCGGGCACTCGGCAATCTCGCCTGCCAGCGGCTCGCGCACGATGCCGCTGGCAAAGCTCGATGCCGCCGCGTTCGGCTTGCCCGGCCGCACCACGATGGTCGGCAGGCGCACGCAGCGGCCGTCGATGAAACCCTTGCGCGTGCAGTCGCCGATCAGCAGTTCGCTGATCAGCTTCTGCACCCCGTAACTCGTCTGCGGCGTGGGTTGAGTGTCATCCGTCACCACGGCCGGCAGATCGCCGCCGAACACCGCCACGCTGCTCGCGAACACGAGCTTCGGCCGGCGCTGCAGGCGGCAGGCGTTCAGGATCGCGCGCGTGCCGTCCAGGTTCACGCGCATGCCGAGATCGAAGTCCGCCTCGGCGGCGCCGCTGACCACCGCGGCCAGGTGAAACACGCTTTCGGTATCGGCCTCCATCACGTGATCGACGAAGCCGGGCGCCGCAATGTCGCCGACCACGTAGCCCACCCGATCGTCGACGAACAGCTTGCCGCTCTGCGACTGATCGACCGCGACGATCTGCCCGATCGTGCGCTCCTTGCCGTCGGCGTCGGTCAGCTTGCCGCGCGCGCACAGCGCGCGCACCAGCTGCTGGCCGAGGAATCCGGCGCCCCCGGTGATCACGACCTTCATCGATTGCTTGTCCTTCATGCCGCCTCCCGCAGTGGACGGAACACGCGCACATCATTGTAGAAATGCGGATCCTCGTTTGCCGCATGCCAGCCCGGAATACCCAGCACGGGCAGATGCTCGAGCAGCGCGGGCGCCAGGTCGGCACGCCCGACGAACGCCGCCGCGGCCGCGTCGATCGTCTCCGGCCGCGCATCGCCGAGGCTCGCCGGCACGACCGCCGCAGTGATCGACTTGTACGGCCCGAAGAGCTTCTCCAGCAGTGCGTGGCCGAACACGACCGGCACGATGTCGCGCATCCAGCGCGCGCGCTGCCCGACCAGCAGTGCCTGCCACTGCCGGCGCGCCAGCAGGTCGAACACCTGGCGGTCGTCGCATGCCAGCAGCAGCCCGCTCTCGTCGATCAGGGTCGCCGCATCGCGCACCGCGCCGCGCCTGGGCCGGACGCCGTCGCGCGCGATTTCCGCCGCCTGGCGCGCGTTCAACGCCGCCTTGCAGCGCGGGAACGCGATCCACATCAGCGCATTGAAGCGGTCGTGCAGGTTGTCGCGGCTCGGCACGCGCCCCGTCGCCGCGATGTGCGCCTCGTAGGCAACGCCTTCCGGCGCGTCATCGCCGGCAACGAACTCGATCGGGTCGCCCGTCGCAGTGCGGACCGCGCGTGCGTGCGCAAGCCGCGTCAATTCGGCGCGCCAGTGCGGCGATTCGAACGCCGGCCGCAGATGCGAGTGCGGCGCCAGCCACGGCGCGGCCCAGTCGATCACGACGCGAGCTTCCAGTGCAGCGTCTCGCCCGCGCCGAGCGGCACGACGGTCTGCTCGCCGAACTTCAGTTCGTCCGGCAGCGTCCATGTGCGCCGCTCGAGCGTGACCGTCTGCGCGTTGCGCGGCAGACGGTAGAAATCGGCGCCGTGGAAGCTCGCAAACGCCTCGAGTCGATCCAGCGCGCCGGCCGACTCGAACGCCGCCGCGTACATCTCGAGCGCCGAGTACGCGGTGTAGCAGCCGGCACAGCCGCACGCGTTCTCCTTGTCGCCCTTTGGATGCGGCGCGCTGTCGGTGCCCAGAAAGAAGCGCGGGTTGCCCGACGTCGCGGCCGCCAGCAGCGCGCGCCGATGCGTCTCCCGCTTCAGCACCGGCAGGCAGTAGTAATGCGGGCGGATGCCGGTCTTGCCGCCCGACGTCATGAAGATCGCATTGCGGCTGTACAAGAGGTGATGCGCGGTGATCGTGGCGCCGATGCGGCCGGAAGCGCCCGTCACGTAGTCGACTGCCTCGCGCGTCGTGATGTGCTCGAACACGACCGGCAGCGCCGGAAAATCGCGCCGCGCCGGA
>JBAIYN010000034.1:0-3919 GCA_037915775.1 Burkholderiales bacterium
GTGTGTGGCATTACGCCGCCTCCCGTCGCGCCGCCTCGCCCAGCATCGGGAATCCGAGGCGTTCGCGGGATTCGTAGTAGCTCTGCGCAACGGCGCGCGCCAGCGTGCGGATGCGACCGATGTACGCGGCGCGCTCGGTCACGCTGATCGCGCCGCGCGCGTCGAGCAGGTTGAACGTGTGGCCCGCCTTCAGCACCATTTCGTACGCGGGCAGCGCCAGCTGCGCGTCCATCAGGCGCTTCGCCTCGACCTCGAACAGGTTGAACTGGCCGAGCAGGACCTGCGGGTCGGAGAATTCGAAGTTGTACCTGCTCTGCTCGACCTCGTTCTGGTGGAACACGTCACCATAGCGGAGCACCTTTTCCACGCCGCGGTCGCGCCACTTCGTGTAGACGATGTCGAACACGTTGTCGACGTTCTGCAGGTACATCGTCAGCCGTTCGAGCCCGTAGGTGATCTCGCCGGTGATCGGCCTGCACTCGAGCCCGCCGACCTGCTGGAAGTAGGTGAACTGCGTGATTTCCATCCCGTTCATCCACACTTCCCAGCCCAGCCCCCACGCGCCGAGCGTGGGGTTCTCCCAGTTGTCCTCGACGAAGCGGATGTCGTTCTTCAGGGTGTCGATGCCGAGCGCGCGCAGCGAGCCGAGGTAGACATCGAGGATGTCCGGCGGCGACGGCTTGAGCACGACCTGGTACTGGTGGTGCTGGTGCAACCGGTTGGGGTTCTCGCCGTATCTGGCGTCCTTGGGGCGGCGCGACGGCTGCACGTACGCTGCGCGCCACGGCTCCGGTCCGATCGCGCGCAGGAACGTCGCCGTGTGCGAGGTGCCGGCGCCGACCTCCATGTCGATCGGCTGCAGCAGCGCGCAACCCTGTTCGTTCCAGTAAGACTGCAGGCGAAGGATGGCTTCCTGAAAGGTGATCATTCGATCGGGCGCAAAGGGGCAATGTCCGCGCGATTCTAAGGTTGTCGCGCCGATCGTCGTGCCAGCAGGGCCGCGGCCAGCAGCAGCGCGCCCGCCAGGCCGAGTGCAGGCAGGTTTCCGAGCGCCACGTACGGCGTAGTGCCCGAATATCCCTGGACGCTGCCGTCAAGGATCGCCGCGGTCCGGAACGGCAACTGCGCGACGACGTCGCCGCGCGCGTCGATGATCGCCGTGGCGCCGGTGTTGGTCGCGCGCAGCATCGGGCGGCCGGTTTCGAGTGCCCGCATGCGCGAAATCTGCAGGTGCTGCGGCAGCGCGAGCGAATCGTCGAACCACGCGAGGTTCGAAAGGTTGAGCAGAAGCGTTGGCGCGCGCCCGGGCACTTGCCAGGCGCTGATGATTTCCGCGCCGAACAGGTCCTCGTAGCAGATGTTGACCGCGATGCGCTGTCCGGCCAGTTCCATCGGGCCCTGGTAGGGCGCCCCGCGCTGCTGGTCCCCGATCGGAATCTGCATCAGATCGACGAACCAGTGGAAGCCCCAGGGAATGAATTCCCCGAACGGAACCAGATGCCGTTTGCTGTAGCGCTGCAGCGGCGGCCTGTCATCGGGGCGGATGCCGACCGCGCTGTTGAAGTACTGGCCGCGCGGTTGCTCGATGAAGACACCAAAGACGAGCGCGGCCCCGGTCGTGCGCGAGAACTCGCGCAGCGACTGCACGACCTCGTCCGGCAGATAGTTGATCGGGATCGGAAAGACAGACTCCGGCAGGACCACGAGATCGAACTTGCCTTCGCGCTGCATCAGCGGCAGGAACGTGTCGAGCGCGCGCTGCAGGCCTCCATCGGCGAACTTTTCGTTCTGCGGCACGTTCCCCTGGACCAGCCGCACCCTGATTGGATTGCCTGCCGGCTGCGTCCACGCAAAGCCGTGCAGTCCTTGCCCACCCAGCAGCAGCACCAGGAGCGCGGCGCCACCGAGAACGGCCCGTTGCCGCCGAGCGCGCATGCAGAAGGCGTATGCGAGGAGGCCGGCGGCAGATGCCGCGACCAGCGTGACGCCGTATACGCCCACGAGCGGCGCGTAGCCTGCCAGCGGCCCATCGGTGTGCGCGTAGCCGCTCGCCAGCCACGGAAAGCCGGTCAGCAGTACGCCGCGCAGCCACTCGCTCAGTGCCCAGGCCGCCGGCAAGCCCACCAGCAGGCGCAGACCGCGGTGCGCAACGAGCCGGTGCGCCGCGCCCAGCGCGAGCGCCGGATACAGCGACAGATACGCGGCAAAGGCCGCGGTCGCAAGCGCCGCGAGCCACGCCGGCATCTGACCGTACTCGTGCATGCTGACATAGACCCACGACACGCCGATGCCGAACCAGCCGAGCCCGAAGCTCCATCCCAGCCAGGCAGCATGGCGCGCGCCGCGGGTGAACTCGGCCAAAACGAAAAGCGCCGCGAGCGCCGCGACCTGCAGCCACGGCAGGTTCAAAGGTGCAAACGAGGCGGCATGCGCGACGCCAAGCAAGGCAGCGCAGGGCAACAGCCAAGGCCTGAAAACTGGAGCGGGTGCGGACAAGCGAGCGCCGGGTCGGGAATCGGCGCGGAGTCTAGACCGCGCAGGTTCTAACGAGCCTGGCGATTCGTCAGCGCGGTGCGCGGTGCGCGCGGCGGACCCTGCAGGGCGCGCAGCCACAACCACATGGCGAGCAACGCGCCGGCAAAGAAAAGCGCGAGTCCGGCGCGGTCGAGGTCCTCGCCATAGCACGCCGATGCGGCCAGCAGGGCCGCCACCACCGGCAGCAGCAACCTCAGTGTCCCGGGCTTCCTCATGTGGCCTGGCGCGCCTCGAGCTGTTCGAATTCCTGTGCCACGGTCTTGGGCAGACGCGCGACCTGGAAGAGATGCGCCTGCCGCGCATCGGCGCGCAACACCTCGAAGCGCAGGCCCTCGATCTCGATCACGTCGCCGCGCTTGGGCACACGCCCGAGCTGATCGGTGACGAGGCCGCCGATGGTGTCGAACTCCTCGGCGGACAGGCTCGTGCCGAAGGTCTCGTTGACCGCGGAAATCTCCGCCAGCGCCTTCACGCGGTAGCGTCCGTCCGGCTCGGCGACGATGGCGTCGGCTTCTTCGTCGAAGTCGTATTCGTCCTCGATGTCGCCGACGATCTGCTCGAGCACGTCCTCGATCGTGATCAATCCCGCCACGCCGCCGTATTCATCGACGACGATCGCCATATGGTTGCGGTTGGCGCGGAAGTCGCGCAGCAGCACGTTCAACGGCTTGCTTTCGGGGATGAACACCGCCGGCCGCAGCATCGCGCGGACATCGAACTCTTCGTCGTGATAGAAGCGCAGCAGATCCTTGGCGAGCAGAATGCCGATCACGTGGTCCCGCCCGCCTTCGAAGACCGGGAAGCGCGAATGCGCTGTCTCGATCACGCGCGGAATCCATTTGTCGGGCGCCTCGTCGATATCGATCATGTCCATCTGCGGACGCGGCACCATCAGGTCGCGCGCGCGCAGTTCCGATACCTGCAGCACGCCTTCAATCATCGACAGCGCATCGGCGTCGAGCAGGTCGCGTTCGTGCGCGTCGTGCAGCGCCTCGAGCAGTTCCTCGCGGTTCTCGGGCTCGTGGAAGATGAACGCGGTCAGGCGTTCGAGCAGGGATTTGTGCTTCTGATGGGTCGCAGTTCGACCCGGCGCAGGCTCAGGCATGAGTGTCGGGCGGCACGCTCGCGCGCGGCCGACCCGGCAGTTGCAATGGGACCAGCATATCGGATGTACCGCGCTGCGCCCATGACCGGACCCGGTGCCGCAGCATACGGGTTGCCCATAAGCCCGCCATGACAATGCTTTCCGCGAAAGTGCCCGCTAACCCATGTCGTATGGATTTGGGATGCCGCACGCGTCAAGCAACTCGATTTCGCGTCTCTCCATCCGGCGCGCATCGGCGACGCGCAGATGATCGTAGCCCTGCGCGTGCAGCGTGCCGTG
>JBAIYN010000423.1:0-1674 GCA_037915775.1 Burkholderiales bacterium
TGCGCCGGCCGCGATCGAAGGTCTCGATGTAGGCCTCCTGCAGGTCGAGGAGGTCGCCGGTGCGCAGTTGCGCAAGCAGCGGCGCGACCGCGCGGCCACTCGACTCGTCCAGCGACGCGGCGGCCGATTCGACTTCGTCCAGGTGAGCCAGCAGATCCGCCGACGGATAGTCGAGCAGCGCGGCGAGCGCGCGATAGCCGTCGCTCATGCCGCCTCCTTGATCGGGATCACCTTGCGCTTCGAACCGAACAGGCTCGGCTTGGCGTCGTTGCCGAACGAGAAGCCACACGACCCCTTCAGGTCGAACGCGTTCTCCGCATACTCGCGGTGCGTGGTCGGGATCACGAAGCGGTCCTCGTAGTTGGCGATCGCCATGATCTTGTACATGTCCTCCACCAGCGCGGTGTTCAGCCCCGCCTGCTGCAGCACCTCGGGGCGGTCGACGCCGTCGACGTGGCGGCCGCGCATGAAGATGCGCATCGCCAGCATGCGCTCGAGCGCGCGCGCCACCGGTGCCTCGTCACCCGCAGTCAGCAGGTTCGCGAGGTACTTCAGCGGGATGCGCAGGCTCTTGACGTTCGGGAGTTCTCCCGTCCACTCGATCGCGCCGGCTTCGACGCGCGCCTGCACCGGCGACAGCGGCGGGATGTACCAGACCATCGGCAGCGTGCGGTACTCGGGGTGCAGCGGCAGCGCCACGCGCCAGTCGACCGCCATCTTGTACACGGGCGAATGCCTCGCCGCGTCGAGCCAGGCCTGCGGCACGCCGTCGCGCAGCGCCTGCGCGATCACGTCGGGATCGTTCGGGTCGAGGAAGATCGACAGCTGCGCGTCATACAGGTTCTTCTCGCTCTCGACCGACGCGGCCTGCTCGATGCGATCGGCGTCGTACAGCAGCACGCCGAGGTAGCGGATACGGCCCACGCAGGTCTCGGAGCACACGGTCGGTTGTCCCGCCTCGATGCGCGGATAGCAGAAGATGCACTTCTCGGCCTTGCCCGTCTGCCAGTTGTAGTAGATCTTCTTGTACGGACAGCCCGACACGCACATGCGCCAGCCGCGGCACTTGTCCTGGTCGATCAGCACGATGCCGTCTTCCTCGCGCTTGTAGATCGAGCCCGACGGGCACGATGCGACGCAG
This sequence comes from Burkholderiales bacterium, assembly GCA_037915775.1. GTDB lineage: Bacteria > Pseudomonadota > Gammaproteobacteria > Burkholderiales > Burkholderiaceae_F > JAKOQB01. The sequence goes on from JBAIYN010000423.1 coordinate 1,142, forward strand.
GTCGGGTTCAGGCAGTGCTCGCACAGCCGCGGCAGATACATCATGAAGGTCTTCTCGAACTCGCCGTAGACCTGCTTTTCCATCGCCTCGAAGTTCGCGTCGCGCGAGCGCTTGGCGAACTCGCCGCCGAGGATCTCTTCCCAGTTCGGACCCCACTCGATCTTCTCCATCCGCTGGCCGGTCACCAGCGAGCGCGGGCGCGCGGTCGGCGCCGCCTTCATCTCCGGCGCGTTGTGCAGGTGCTCGTAGTCGAAGTCGAACGGCTCGTAGTAGTCGTCGATCTCGGGCAGGTTCGGATTGGCGAAGATGTTCATCAGGATGCGCGCGCGGCCGCCCTGGCGCGGCTCGATCTTGCCGTTGCCCTTGCGCACCCAGCCGCCTTTCCACTTCTTCTGGTTCTCCCATTCCTTCGGATAGCCGACGCCGGGCTTGGTCTCGACGTTGTTGAACCACGCGTATTCCATGCCGGAGCGGCTGGTCCACACGTTCTTGCAGGTGACCGAGCAGGTGTGGCAGCCGATGCATTTGTCCAG
>JBAIYN010000500.1:0-2635 GCA_037915775.1 Burkholderiales bacterium
GCAGAGAACTCATTCAGGCATCGCTGTCGGTCGGCGCGCTGGCGGCGGTCCGCCCGGCGCTGGCGCAAGGGGCGATCGAGGACGAACTGATCCTGATCACACCCGTGGCCAAGACGCTCACCGACCCACTGCTGGCGGACTTCGCGAAGTTCGCGAAGGAGAAATGGAACATCAGCGTCAAAACCAGCGCGCTCGCGGCGGGTACCCCGGTCGCGTACGGCCAGATCACGGAATGGAAGGGGCGGCCGCAGGCCGATATCTTCTGGGGCGGCGAGAGCGCGCTGTTCGACAAGCTGGCCGACCAGAATCTTCTTTCCAAGCTCGACCTGCCGAAGGCGGTGATCGATGCGGTGCCGGCGAGCATCGGCAAACCCAAGCCGATCGCGTTGAAGGACCCGCGCGGATTCTGGACCGGCACCGTGCTCGAGCCCTATGGGCTCGTCTACCACCCGAAACTGTTGCAGCGGCTTGCGGTACCGCCGCCGAAGGACTGGGACGATCTGCTGAATCCGAAGCTGAAGGGCAACGTCGCGCAATGCGCGCCCACGCGCTCTTCCAGCAGCCACGCGACCTATGAAGTGATCCTGCAGCGCGACGGCGATGAGAAGGGCTGGGCGTTCCTGAAGCGTCTGGGCGCGAATACCGGCATCTTCACCGCGCGCAGCCGCGACGTGCCGTCGGTCGTGGCGAAGGGCGAGTTCGCGGCGGGTTTCGCGGTGCCGAGCTACATGGCGTTCGAAGACCGGCTGGCGGGCTTCGATCTGAAATTCACCGCGCCGAAGACGGCCTGGATCACGCCGGAGCCGATCGCCGTGCTGGCGGGCTGCAAGCATCCGAAGGCGGCGCTCGCGTTCATCGAGTTCGTGCTCTCCGAGCGCGGCCAGCGGGTGGCGATGGAACGTGGCGTGTTCCCGATCACGCCCAAGTACCGGGTGCAGGGTGCGCCCGGATCGACTGCGGAGATGGCCGTCGAATTCACCGGCGGCATGCGCTCGTATTTCGACGTCGAGGTGACGAACATCTACGACGACGACGTTGCGCAGAAGCGCTACGAGAAGGTGAACGACACGTTCCGCAAGGAGATCGAGTCGGTCATCGAGCAGTTGAAGAAGGGCTGACAAGGGACACGATCTCCCTGCCGGCCGGGCGCCATGCGCATCGAGGCAAAGCAGCTCACCAAGCGCTTCGGCCAACAGGAGGTCGTGGGGCGGGCGAGCTTCGTGATCGAGGAGGGCGAGATGTTCACCCTCCTCGGACCGTCGGGCTGCGGCAAGACCACGCTGCTGCGGCTGATCGCCGGCTTCTACGCCGCCGATGAGGGCGAAATCTCCTTCGACGGCCGGCGCGTGAACGATGTTCCGCCGCACGAGCGCGGCATCGGCATGGTGTTCCAGAACTACGCGCTGTGGCCGCACATGAAGGTGAACGAAAATGTCGGCTACGGGCTGAAGCTGCGCAAGCTGCCGTCGGCGGAGATCGCGCAGCGCGTGCAGGGCGCGCTGGAAAAGGTTCGGCTCGGCGGTCTCGGCGACCGCTATCCCGGCCAGCTCTCGGGCGGGCAGCAGCAGCGCGTGGCGCTTGCCCGCGCGCTTGTGCTCAACCCCAAGATACTGCTGCTCGACGAGCCGCTGTCGAACCTCGATGCCAAGATCCGCATCCAGGTGCGCGCCGAGATCCGCAAGCTGCAGAAGGAGCTCGGCATCACCGCCGTCTATGTCACGCATGACCAGGAAGAAGCGCTGACGCTGTCGGACCGGATCGCAGTCTTCAACCAGGGGCGCGTGATCCAGATCGGCGCACCGAAGGAGCTGTACGAGCGTCCGAACAATCGATTCGTCGCCGACTTCATCGGCATCAACAACCTGATCGAGGGCACCGTGAGCTCGATCGACTCGGCCGGCGACATGGTTGCGCAGACAGCGCTCGGTGCGATCCGCGCGCGGCCCAACGGACAACTGAAGGCCGGCGACCGGTGCGTGATCTGCGTCCGGCCCGAGATCATCACGATCGACGGCGCGGCGCCGGCGGACAATTCCGCCCGCGGCGCGATCGTGTTCGCCGCCTACATGGGCAACACGTTGCGCTACGACGTCGAACTCGGGCAGGGTGTCGTTTTCAAGGCGGACGTGCGCGATCCGTGGCATCACCGTCAGTTTCCGGCAGGAACAACGGTCGGCCTGGGGTTCCCGGCCAGCAGCACGGTGGCGATCTCGGCGGACTAGCGAGGCGATGAAGCTGCCGCGCGCATCGCTCGGAACGCTGGGCTTCCTGCTGATCTGGGCGTTCCTGCTCCTGTTCGTCTTCTTTCCGCTGACCCGGATCTTCTACGACGCGTTCAGCGACGAGGCGGGGCGCGTCACGCTGGCGAATTTCCACGAGTTCTTCACCGACTCGTTCTATCTGCGCTCGCTGTGGAAATCGCTGCTGCTCGGCGTCGGCGCCGTGATCACCACCTCGATCGTCGGCATCGCGGTCGCGTTCCTGCTGGTCCGGTACGAGTTCCCGTACCGCAGCGCGTTCTCCTATCTGACGATGCTGCCGATGATCCTGCCGCCGCTGGTCGGCGTGCTCGGCTTCGTCTTCATCCTCGGCCGCGCCGGCACCGTGAACGTGATCCTGATGGACTGGTTCGGCC